>JAIROC010000585.1 GCA_031257735.1 Bacteroidales bacterium
AATTTAATGAGGTAATAAGGTTGTTTTTGTGTGATATTCCATTGCTACTAAGGTTGTTTTGTTGGGAAAATAAGGTGGAAATAAGGTTTCTTTTTTCTATGTTTGAACACCCTACCCTACGGGATTTTTTGACTACTACCACAGAGATAAATGCAGGCATAGCCTGCTCGGATAGAGCGAACGAGGTAGAACCTCGTCCGAACGAGAGCTCGCAATGACGGCGTTGGTTGGACACTTTTGTGTGTTTTCACACAACCTCTTTAGTGCCTTCGCGCTATTGTCTATTGCTTTCGGGTTCAAATATCAATTAAAAAAAATATTGTACTTTTGCTGAACATCAAAGGAAAGAGTAATCAATAGATAAAAAAGAGAGAAGATGAAAATAAAAAGAATAATTCGAGTAATGGTATCAAGTCTGTTAATGAGCTATGTATATAGTGTTTGCGGTCAAGCAAAAATATGGACATTGGAAGAGTGTATAGGATATGCGATAGAACATAATATATCGGTTCAGCAGTTAGAGATACAAAAATCGAGCGCAGAAATTGATTTACATACATCAAGAATGAGTCGTTTACCAGATTTAAATGCAGGAATTGGTCAGAATTGGAATTTTGGACGCACACAGATTAGTTCAGGTTTATATGAAAATCAAATGCAATCCAATACAAGTCTTTCGATAGGTACGTCTATTCCTCTTTTTTCGGGATTTCGCATTTCGAACGAAATAACGAAAAATCGTTTAGAGTTACAGGCAGCCATTCAGAACTTAGAAAAAGCCAAAGAAAGTTTGGCTTTACAGGTTGCATCTTTATTTTTGCAGGCGTTGTTCAATAAGGAAATAATGAAAATAAATGAAGATCAATTAACTTTAAGTCAGTTACAGGTAGATCGTACCAAGGTATTGGTAGACCAGGGGAAAGTCCCTGTTTCGCAATTGTACGACATGGAAGCACAGGTTGCCAACGAACAACTTGTATTAGTTCAGGCAAAGAACAATTTAAAGTTATCGTTATTGGATTTAGCGCAGAATTTGGAATTGGAGCAAACTGCAAATTTCGATATACAGGCAGAGGTTGGAGCTAATTTGGTAGAAGAATACATGCAAGTTATCTTTTCGGCGGAAGATATCTTTAATTATGCGACACAGAACAAACCAATTATCAAGGAACAGGAATACAGATTGGAAAGTGCAATAAGGTCAGTAAAGATAGTAAAGTCAGGATATTATCCGACTTTAAGTTTGGGATTAGGATTTGGGACGAATTATTTTTACTTATATAAGAGTGGTCTTATCAACAATTCATTTTCAGATCAGATAAGGAATAACGCCAGCGAATACATTAATTTGAGTTTAAACATTCCGATATTCGATCGTTTATCGACGAGAAATCGAGTAAAAAGCGCCAAACTCAACATCGAAAATCAGCAATTGATATTAAACAACACCAAAAAAACGCTATACAAAGAAATAGAGACAGCATATTTGAATGCAGTTTCTGCTCAGGAAAAATACCATGCGTCTCAATTAGCGGTTAAGGCAACATCCGAAGCCTTTCAATATGCGAAGGAACGATATGAAACGGGTAAATCTTCTGTTTTTGAGTTCAACGAGGCAAAGACAAAATTAGTTAAGAGTCAATCGGAGGAAATCCAAGCCAAATATGACTATATTTTCAGGATGAAGATATTGGACTTTTATCGCGGAACACCAATAAAATTGTAGTATAAAAATTGAAAATTAGCTCCGCTGCTCTTACGAGTGAAAATGAAAGAAAAAAGACCGTGTGAAAACACACAGCCTCGAAGGAAACTTGTCCTTATTCGGAAAGAGACTTAAATAATTTGTCTGCCAAACGGCTAGCGCCAATACGAAAATACGTTTTATGTAGCCAACGCTTTCCTAAAATACCCTCCAGAAGCTTTATATATAATAATGTTGTTTCTATATCGGTGATTCCGCCCGCAGGTTTGATACCGATTTGTTTACCTGTTTTTTCATAATGAGATTTTATTGTCAGCAACATGGTAATAAAGGCTTCGGGGGTAGCGTTGATGGCTATTTTTCCTGTGGATGTTTTAATAAAATCAGCGCCCGCTTCAATAGCTGTCTCACTTGCTTTGAGTATGTTGTAAGGGACGCCTAATTCTCCTGTTTCCAAAATTACTTTCAATACAACATCTTTGCAAATGGATTTTATTGCGTTAATTTCATCGAAAACAAAGGCATGTTTACCTTCTAAAAATTTTCCGCGTGAAATAACAATATCTATTTCGTTTGCTCCTTGTTCTATTGCATATTGAACTTCCTGTAATTTGATTGCAAGCGGAATTTGTCCTGCAGGAAAACCTCCCGCTACACATGCAACCTTAACATTTGAATTGCTCAGTCGCTTCTTTGCCAACTTCACAAAAACAGGATAGACACAAACTGCCGCCGTTTCCGGAACAAAATAATTTGAAGCCTTATCACATAAGTCAATAATCTTTGCATTCGTATCCGCGCCTTCCAAAGACGTTAAATCTATACAGCTTAAAGCAAAAGCTAATGCTTCTTTTGCTGTTTTGAAGTAAAGAAAATCTCTATTTTTTGCCTCATTCAGATAGTACAATATTTGTTGATGAAGTTCTTCCATATAATATAAAGAGTTAATAAATTATTTTCTCAATGTTTGTTCTTTTGTCCATATTACTGTTTTTCCAAGCAAGGAAACGCCCAGATAACCTCTTACTTTCAGTTTTCCATTAGGTTCTAAGCTCATATAACTTCGATATGTTTTTCCCGAAACGGGATTATAAATTGAACCATTATCCCATTCATCATGCGCTTCGTTATAGGTAAATCCCTTGATAAGAACGATGCCGACATTGGTTTGATTACGTTTTTGAGGATCAGGATTTTTAACATCTCGACGAGGCTCTCCATTAGGATGATTTGGAAATTCCATCCATACAACTTTACCTTCATACGTTCCATCTTTTGCTTTGTAAATTTGTAACTGTGAACCTTCTCCGTTATTTGGATCCGTTGCATAATACAATCCACAAATTCTGTCTGCTTTTGACTGAGAATAGATAAGCAAAGGCGCTATCGAAAAACCTATAAACAAAAATAATATCTTCAAATCCAACATAAACCATCTACTTTTATAACACCGACAATGATTGCTTGAATTTTCTTTTTATGTTTCATCTGATAATTTTTTTTATTGTCTCAATAATAGATAATATTTTTAATTCTGCAAAGGTATATAAAATTCTTGTTGAGTTATGGGTTATGAGTTATGGGTTAGGCTGACGCACGAAAACGCCTAAACAACGCCGTCATTGCGGGCTTGACCCGCAACCCCATGCCTTAAAACGCGTTGTCTGAGTAATGCAACCCACTGCCGTTGTAGAGACGGTGCGTGCACCGTCTCCTCTGACGTAATCATCAACGCCGTCATTGCGGGGAATATAAAATAAATGCAGGCATAGCCTGCTTGGATAGAGCGAACGAGGTAGAACCTCGTCCGAACGTGAGCGCCTACCTGCGCCTCATAGGAGCATTAGCCTGCGCCTCATAGGAGCATTAGCCTGCGCCTCATAGGAGCATTAGCCTGCGCCTATTCCAGTTCGGACGAGGATCTACCTCGTTCGAACTATCCGAATGGTTCATTTTCAATTTTCAATTGATGAAGTTTTCAATTAAAAAAGGGCTATCCATTACTGAGTAGCCCCCCAATTATCCAGCAATTATTAATTATCAATTGCTAATGATTAATTGCTTTACAAGTCTTTGTCCTTTGTATTCCATTGAATAGAAGTAGACGCCTGAAGAGAATGTACTTGTATTTAATTCTAAACTGTGAACGCCTCGTTCTACTTTTATTATTGTAGAATACAACACCTGCCCGCTAATACTGCGTACATAGAACACAAGCTCTCCCGCTTCTGGTACAGTGTAATCTATACGTGTATTACTCATGGCAGGATTGGGAATATTCTGACCAAGTGCAAAAGTATTCATTTCTCCGATTGACATTATTCCAATTTGATTAAAATCTGTTTGCCGTGAAATAATCAAAGTGTCCTTTTCGGGATAATAATCTGTTTTTGTCAAGTAAACCCGTATAAAATAGATACTGTCATTGGGAACAGTATACCTTTGCGTAAAAGTATACTTTACGGTTGAAAAGGGGTCAATCTTAGCGATACTGCCTGTAAGCGTATTCAAAATTTGTCCATGCTTATCTTCAATCTGCGCTGTAATGGAGACTGTTTCAAATGGATCTTTTTTGTCCGTGTTTTCTACAGAAACAGTTATGCTGTCTGTAGAATTGACCTCGTCTACTCGGTCTACCGGAGGATTATCTATATTGATAATAGATAAATTATGCATATCGACACATTCACTTTTAACATCATTAGAAGCTATCATATTTCGATCGCATTTCAAATATGCTTTTGCCCGTACTTGATAGAGCGCTTCTTCTGAAGCAGGAACCGTATATGCATCTTTAAATCTGTATACGGTATCGCTGCCTGTTGGTAAATCTATTGTTCCTGTTTCTCTTACAGTATCTGAATAATCAGAACCAGCAGTTATAATCAATTCAAACATGATGTTTTCAAGATCCACATTCCCGGTATTCTGTAGAACAATTTCCTGTTGTACGGGTGTTCCTATTACAAAACAATCCTTATCCTTCGTAAAAGAATTTATTTCTATAGACAATTCGGGATGTATATCTATTACATGCATAGCTGTATCATCCGACATAGAACCATCTACGGGATACATCAAATAAGCCTTGATAGTTGTTGTAATTCCTGCAGTTATGTCAATTGTTCCTATGGGAATGGTATCCGAAGAAAGACCTTGTATTGCATTTTTCAATGGAATAACAAACGCAGGAGAACCTGATACTTCTACTATCAAACTGTCTGTGATGCTGGAAAAATCAATATTCTGATTTGTAACGGAAGTCAAAACAACACTCAGATTCTTATTCTTCAAGTCGCAAAGAGATACTTCGGGAGATACAATTATCTCCGATACTTCCAAATTTTGTTCCGATGTAATGATAATACGATCGATATACTGTACCCCTGCGTGTTTATTCATAGACTCAAACTGAATCAACAAACATTGAGAACTTCCTGTATACTGATTTAGCGATATTCCTTTATAATGTTTCCAACCAGTAATCGTATCTCGTTTATACAAAGTCAAAAGGTTATGGGATACGCCTCCAACTATAACATTTACATCCGTATACGAATTATCTGTTTCTGGGAGAGAAGCATCATGGTAATACCAAAAATCCAATTGAGGACGAACACTTCCATACAAATCCAACTGACGGGTTCTAAATGTAGACATGTGTCCTGTTGAACCGTTAAAGCGTAATATACCTGTGCCGTTTCCCTGTCCCGGTTGTACAGAATCGTTTACATCTGGCAGATGATGATCCCAAAAGTTTTCACCAACTACAGCCGTAGAAACAAATTGTGTCAACACAGTAGTTCCATTACTGAAATTTTCATCCAATGGCAATCCTATCTTGTTTGAAGTATAGATATACGATAAAGTATCGTCATAAACAATATTATCTGCCAAACTTGTTACCCATACTTTAATATTGTATATTCCCGAATACATTACAGGTAATGCAGACATTATTTCTATCGTATCATTTACCGTTGATAACAACTTACCTGTATCAATGGTTATCTGTCCTGTATACAAATGTCCTTCCCTGTTTTTAATTTCATATCCTAACGAAATACTGTTCTGTGTAAAATCATAGTCATTGCTTCCCATATTGGTTAATACAAGCTGCACAGGAGAATAATCATCAGAGCATATTACATTAGGATCATTTATCGGACGTAGCAGTGATGTTATTGCCAAATCATATCCCTGATAAGGAGTAGAGCCATAAATATCAAGTTGAAGATTTGGACGGCTTGCGCTAAGATTACCCGACGTATGAGGCCATGGACTACCACTTGCATAAATAACTCTTCCCGTAGCTACCGTTGTATATCGCCAATAAGGAATGTTTCCGTTATTTGCAGAATAACCATCCTGATTATCGCAATAAATCAATAAATTTTTTTCCGGAGGTAAATAAAATGGAGTATGTAAAACAAAGGTATTCCATCCTAATTGTACAGTACTTGTTGCCGATCCCCATACCCGCGTAGCTCCGTCTGCAAGAGGATCCACGTGAGAACGTACAGTAGCTAAAGAATCAGAAACCGCTTTCAGGTAAAATGTAATATTGTCACAGTTAGAAGTACCGCTGCTTGTATTATAAAATCCAATACTGCGAATATATCCTCCCACTTTTTGGGGACTTATTTCATAATCCATATAGTAATTGCGGGAATAAGAAAAAGAATTGGAAATAGAATACGGACTTGAAGAAGTACTTCCTGTTCCGGTACCTATAACTAAAGCGGGATTGTTGACGCCAAACCCTTCAAATTTTATATAGGTTGAATCCGTTATGGTAATAATACCTCCTATACTGTCTGCAACAGTTAAAGAATACACAACCATACTATTGTAGTACTGTTTAGGTAGGGTTGCTGTCCACGTAGAACCATTTTTAGTTAATACTGTGCTGTCGCAGAGTACATGTTGTCCATTGACAGTAGTTGTAATCATTAATGTTGGCGTTGAAATGGGTGCGCCTGTTGTTGTTCGTATCAAAGCATTTACCGTAAAAGAAAGTGTATAAATGGTATCATCTACAAAAGGAGCTATCCATTCTGCCATAAGCATTTTTGCAGCGGTTGCTTTTAGGGTATCGTTTGAATGACGCATATCCTCCTTATCATTGACATTATCCACCCAAACAACAATATCATATATATTTGCGGTATTTATTGTCATTGAACCTACAGTAACAATTTCCTGTCCAAGAAATGACAAAGGTGTTGTTGGCGTCCATGTAAATGGAGTTTGTAACTGTCCATTTATACTCCATCCTAATACAGCTTTATGTATGATGTCCCGACCTAAATTTCGTACATTTACATCTATAGATACCGTTTGATTTTCGACGACTTCCGTGTTCCATGAGATGAACTTATCTAATACCAAATCTAATTCATCAGGAATAATTTGATAAGCGCCCATGGTTGATTGTCCCGTACGTTTTTTCCCGTTTATATCCTGTGTGATATTGGGGTACATGGAACAAAATAATCCTGTTTCACTTGCCGACAAATCCAAATTTTCAGCAGAATCAATAAATACAGGCGATACTTTTACTGAATTTACATCAGAAGGAAACTGAGCCTGCCATGCTGCCATACTTGTAATAGAGCTTCCATAATAGCCAATATTTGTTGGAGCATAATAATTGTTGTAATCCATGTCGTACAAATTCAAATTACCCGTATTACCAAAATAAATGGGATGTCCACTTGGGGATGTTATTACAATATTATTGTTCTTAATAACAATATCATTGTTGGCTGTATTGACGATATAAATCCCCTTTGAGGTTACAGTTCCTGAAATATAGATGGAATTATTGATGATTTCTGTTCTTGAAGTGGATATATATATTCCGTTATCATAAGTTACTAAAAGGATAATTTCA
>JAIROC010000586.1 GCA_031257735.1 Bacteroidales bacterium
GAATCAGACCAAATTCTTCTTTGCTACCCGGTAGCAAACGTGAATCAGACCAAATTCTTCTTTGCTACCCGGTAGCAAACGTGAATCAGATCAATTTCTTCTTTGCTACCGGGTAGCAAATGTGAATCAGACTAATTTCTTCTTTGCTACCCGGTAGCAAATGTGAATCAGACTAATTTCTTCTTTGCTACCCGGTAGCAAATGTGAATCAGACTAATTTCTTCTTTGCTACCCGATAGCAAATAAAAATTTTATTGTCATTCCCTTATAAATTTTGCAAGAAAATTTTTATTTGTTTACGTACAGGGATGCGCAATAAAAACAAATGAACAAAGAAAGATGGAATGAAACAAGAACCTTATTTCTAACCTTATTTAATAACAAAACACTTTAGTTGCCGTGATAATAACAATACTCAACACCTTATTCCCTTATTCATTAATAAAGATTTATGAACGGATATCGAAAATTGGAAGAATAGTCAACGAAAAATAAGGGAATAAGGTTGGCGTGGGAGGAGATAATTCATTGCTCTACTAAGGTTTTTGTTTGGGAAACAAGTTTTTTTTCTGCGTAACTTTTGCATCCTCCCCTGTCCACAGCTAGCTGCGGGATTTTCTGTTATACTTTATTAATTTTTTTTGCTCCTAAAATAAAGCAAAGGATTCTCATTTTTTATTCTGATTTATTTTTAACTATTCCTATTTCTTTTTTCAGCATCTCATATATTTCCTGCCAATCTTTCAAGTAGAATTTGGTTGTTTTATCCGAAAGTTGGGTAAAGACGTCGGAATTATATAAAGTATCCGACGCATCGGATTTTACCATGCCGTATTCTGTTACGAGCGTTTCAATGATTGGACGGGAAAGATGTTTTATGTCTGTATAATATTTTCGTTCCGTTGGTTCTATCATTTGCAGCGATTTAAGCGTACAAAGGCAAATCTGATGAGTTGGTTTATGGTATGAAAGTTCTTGTAGAAAATCGGTTTTCGACACACGATTATCCAAATAGTCGACAATACGGTCGGCAACATTGTCATTCGCAATCGGACCTTCTACAATATCGTAATCATGAGCAGGGATGGACGCATGAGGGTCGCGATTCTTTACAACAAAATCCAACCATGCTTCCGTATATCTATCAAACTGCAATGTTTTCAGTTCCCAATGGGTAAATGCATTATCATAAAAAGTAAATTCAGTAATCACTCCTTCCGTTCCATGCAATTTTCCCATACGGACAGCCCAATATTCAGCCTGACTGCGAATGCTGGTAACATAAAAACCTTTCCCCAAATCACGATTATCCCGACTTTTTGACAGGTCGATTTCAATAATCTTTGTATAACTACCGTGATATACTTTCATTATCTCATACCTCCATTTTTATAGCAAATCTCGTACATGTCGCGCACTACCCAAAACGGATTATCGGTATGCAGCGCCCACCAGTTCTCGTAGAGATAATCAAGCCCGCCATACTTTTTCAAATACCTGTATGCTTGCTGTACATTCATCTTGTATGCAAAAGCAAACTCCGGTATAATAAATGAAATAAAACTTATCTCATCCCGTGCGTCTTTATCCAATATTTTTTCCGCTTTATCCATAAAACCATTTATTATTTTATTTTTTCCAATTCCAATTCAATAACCTTATTCACAACTTCATATTTTTTCAGATAGCGATAAACATCTTGAATATTCATTTTATCTGATTGATTTGGCAAATTCAGAAATGATGAAAGTAATGAAAATTACTTTGTCGCTTGTTACCTTATCTAATTGTTTAGTTGCTATATCCATGAAAATTTCTTCCACGCGTGAACTTCATTGAAAGATTTGCGTATATTTTTCAATTTAAGCATCCCGTACTATTGTTATCAGATTATTACTTACGAATTTCAAGATGCAAAAGTACAAAAAATTATCTTAGAATTATGAGAAAAACATTTCAAAAAAAGTTTATTGTACCAATGGAAATGATTTGTTCAGGTTATATATACTTGTTTTTTTGTGCCTTTGGCAGATAAAAACAACATTTAAAAACAACACGCTTTAGTAGCCATGATAAAAACAACACTCAACACCTTATTCCCTTATTTATTTAATAAAGATTTATGAACGGCTATCGAAAATTGGAAGAATAGCCAACGAAAAATAAGGGAATAAGGTTGGCGGGAGAGGAGATAATTCATTGCTCTACTAAGGGTTCTGTTTGGAGAACAAGTTTTTTTCTGCGTAACTTTTGCATCCACCCCTGTCCATAGCTAACTGCGTAATTTTCTGTTATACTTTATTAATTTTTTCGTTCCATAATTCAAAAACTTTTATTATCTTTGCACCAAAATATTTTTATACATTTTGTTTAACGTAAAAACCAAAGTAACGTGGAAACTTTCCCTGATTTTTTATCGGACAACTGTATTTCAGAATATATTGCCTTGTCTAAAATTACAATATGTCATTATAGTTTGGGTGATCATGCAAAATATTTGAAGTACAAAGAAAAAAGAAAACCTGTATCGGATATATTTTAAATAAATGAATGGAAGAAATAGTATGGGAAACAAAAATATTGGAACAATATGTATTGCTGAATTAAAACAATTGTCTACGGAGATGGAATTTACAAAAATGAGGATGTTATCCCTATACAAAAGATTTTTTTTTTTGTTTATGGAGAACTGCCTGCTCAAAAGAGCTATAAGCATTATTTACAGGATAATAGATACGAAAAAATATCAATGTTTTTTAAAGGGAAAGAGGTCGAATTGTAACTTTTTTTCATCCTCAGGCAACAAAAAGGGGTAGAAAAATGTCATATACGTAGACGATGTTATGAAAATGTAGAAAAGATGATCTTGGACGGAAAGGAAATTGTAATAGAAAAAGACGGCAAAATTAGAGACAGTCAAAGTCAATCAGTGTTATATAAACATTATGCGCCTTATTTATATGGGATGGCTCTCCGTTATACAAGATCGGAAGAAGAAGCACAAGACCTTTTACAGGATATATTCCTTACGATCTTTGACAATTTTGGACAGTATAGTGGAAAGGGACCTATTCGAGCTTGGATGACACGAATTGTAATTAATCGGGCTTTATCTCTGCGGGATAATTCAAAACATGCACTATTTGATAATTATGATAATCAGATAGAGGAAATTGCCGACAATTCGATTATTGAGTCAGATATGTTTGCTCATGAAATTTTATTGGGATTTATACGTGATTTACCCAAAGGATATCAAATAGCGTTTAATCTCTGTGGTATTGAAGGATATTCTTACAATGAAGTAGCAAAAATACTCAAGTGTTCAGTTTCTACTTGTCGAACCCAATTTTTCAAAGCGAGAAATGCATTACGAAAAAGAATAAATGATTTTAACGAAAAAGAAAAAGAAAATTTAGTATACAATGAAAAGATATAAGGAGATAGAGGATTTATATAAGGATATGTTTTCCGATTATAGCCCTGAACCGCCGGCGCAAGTATGGGAAAATATTCAGACGGTCATTCGCACTAGAGAAAAATCATCCTTGTGGAAGAAAATAACCTTCCCTGTTGCTGGCATTATAGTTGTCAGTACTGTTGTTTATTTATTGATTGCAAATTTACAACCAGAAGAAGTTGCTATTGCAGACATAAATGACCAAAAACAGATTGAACAGCCCAATACCCTTGCTGAAAAAATAATCACAGAAGAGGTATCTGAAGTATCAATCAATACTAATTCTTCTGCTTCACAGCAGAATAGTTCGACAGATTATTCTTCGAAAACAGAAATGCAAACAACTGAACTTGTTCAAAACAGTCATCATTCTGTCAATAATAATTCGTCGGAAACGCAACCAGCTGTTGTTTCTCAACAATTTGTTCCTGCGGAGAAAAAGGATACTACTCTGGCAATTATAACGCCCCCCGTAAAACGTGTTCAGGAACAGTATACGCCAAAAATACAAAATAAACATCAACAGGGAAAGATTGCAAAAATTAGTAAAGATACTACCGTGTGCGAAAATACAGCTGTGCAATTGTATGCTTACAATGTAGAAAATGTTCGTTGGAGTACGGGAGAAACACAAAACCTTATTACGGTATATCCTTCTTACGAAGAACAATACAGCGTTACATTTACCACTGAAAACAGAAAGGATACAACAGTTTATATTCATGTAAAAATAACCGAATGTCCGGGGTTATATATTCCCAATGCTTTTACGCCCAATGGAGATGGACTGAACGATATTTTTCACATTAAAACAAAAATGGAATTGACATCCTTTGAACTGAACATTTATGCCACCAATGGAAGACAACTTCTTTTCTCTTCCAAAAACATTAATCAAGGTTGGGATGGCACATACAGAGGACAGTTACAACCTCATGGATTATATTTTTATACTATTCGTTACACCGATAAATTTGGAAAAAATACGGAAAGACGAGGAGAGTTGTTATTGATATCACAATAAATATTGACCAAAAGATTTCTAATGATAGATAGGAGTATACCACCCCCAACTTATTCGATATGCAAATGGGAGATCCCTTTACCGACAGACTGTTGTCTTAAAAACGGCATTCCTGTCATTGGATTGCAAGACCCGAATTTGACATTAATCCGTTTGGATATACGGTTGAAAGCAGGAAGTTATTACCAAAAAAAACAATTACTATCACACGCAACTATCAAGTTGATGACAGAAGGAACGCAATCCATGTCTTCCGAACAGATTGCAGAACAATTAGATTATGCGGGAGCTTATTTTGAAGTAATTTCTAACCGCGACTTTGCTACATTCAGCATTTATTTTCCCAAAAAGGCAGCAGTAAAAGTTATACCTATTGTCGGAAAGCTGTTTACTGAAGCAATTTTTCCCGAAGATAAAATCGCAATTCTGAAAAGAAATACTGCTAAAAATCTTGCTATCAATATGGAAAAGACATCCTATTTGGCATATTCTCATTTTATTGCTCATGTCTTCGGAAAACAACATCCTTATGGAATTTCAGTACAATTTGAGGACATTGACAATTTCAATCGGGAAGATATTATTGATTTTTACCAACAACATTTTCATGCGGGAAATATTCGCCTGTTTATTGCAGGAAATATAGATAAAGACCTTTTGAACCTGTTGGATAATACAATGGGAAATATTCCCTGTAAAAATCCCAATCAACAAAATATTATTCCTGTTGAACCTTCGGAAGGAAAATTTTTTATTGAAAAAGAAAATGCTGTTCAATCAAGTATCTGTATCGGTAATCGTCTGTTCAATTATCAACACAAAGACTGGATAGACATGTCTATTCTTAAAACTGTTTTAGGTGGATATTTCGGGTCAAGATTAATGACTAATATTCGTGAAAAGAAAGGACTTACTTATGGTATTTATTCCCAAATGGTATCATTTCAAATGGATGGATTGTTTGTTATTCGAACGGACGTCAACAAAGCACAGGCACAGGAAGCCATACATGAAATATTTGAAGAATTGAGTATACTGCAAAGAGAACCTGTTCCACAAGAAGAACTGACATTGGTGAAAAATTATTTATATGGTACTTTATTGCGTAATTTTGACGGTGTTTTTTCTCAAATAGACCGTACAATTTTGCTGAATGATTATCATTTCTCCCACGATTATTGGAATCAATACACGGAAACTATTAAAAATATAACTCCTTACAGATTATTGGAATTAGCTGTTCTTTATTTGCAATCAGATAATATGATAGAAATTGTAGCAGGATAGGATACTTAGTGTCTGTCTATAAAGTATAATTATACTTTATAGACAGACACTATTTAGCTTTAGAATATGTGTAGCATCTTGTATTTATGCATAGACACAGGGTTTTGCTAATGACCCATAAATTTTACAAAAAAGTTGTATCTTTGCAGCAAATATTTCATTTCAAAAAAAATATGCAACTATCAACAATATTAAAAGATTCGGACTACAGACATGCACAATTTGATTTGACGCTGATTTATGAATTTGGGCAGCGTATATCGTGTGTACCGATAATAAAGGAAAGGAAATCCCTTATACTACTTAAACTTATAAATAAATAAAAATGAACTTAAATAATTTCCACAAATACATTTCGTCTAAAATCTATGAAAGAGGCGAAGAATATTACGAAGATAATATGGTTGACAATGTCGAACACGCTTATCCCGATACATGGACAGCAGAAGTTGTGGGAAGCAACTTGTACACTGTTGAAATAAAAATGAACGGCGATGATATCGTTTCATGGGATTGTGATTGCCCGTACGACTACGACGATGTTTGCAAACATACGGTGGCAGTACTCCTGTATATCAAAGACATTAAGGAGAGATATCAGGTAGATGTTGAAATCGAGCATTCGCCTCAACGAGAGCAATTGGCTGAAATTTTTAAACATGCCAAGCATAAAGAACTTACATCGTTTTTATGCCAATATGCAGATAAGCATCCCGACTTTTATCAGGCATTAATATCTAATCTTCATCCGCAAAAAAAGGTAGATGTGCCGGTCAATTATGTAAAAGAAATACAAAAATGCTTTCATAAAGGAAGTTTATACGACAGATATAGTCACTCAAACGGAGGGAAAGAAATTTCCTATCGATTGGACAGGTATATCGAAAAAGCCAAATCGTTGATAAAGTTGAACTGCGAAGAAGAAGCCCTGACTGTTTTACTTTACATTATCAAAGAAATAGGAGATGGTTATGAAGAATATGATGATTACAACGGTGATTTAGCCTGTGTCTGTCAGGAGGCTTCGGAGATAATTGAAAAAATGATTGAATCGGGTTTGCCAGACAATTTATTAGAAGTTGTGACAAACGCAATAAACCAAATGATAAAAAACAATAACTATGATAATTATAGTTTAGCCGACTTGGACGGGTTGCTTTTATCAATAAGTCTCAAAACTTCAGACTTTGAAAATGGTATCCGAATTATTGACGAAGCATTAGAGGACAATTTCGATTCTTTTCGTACCAGTTCATTAGTTATATCAAAGATTGAACTTTTAAAAAATGCAAACAAAAAAGAGGATATTGAGAAAGTAATCTCTCATTATCTGTATTTACCCGATATTCGGAAAATTAAGCTGCAAGAACTACTGTCCGAAAAACAATATGAGGAAGCGTTCGCCTTAATTGACGAAGGAATAAGTCTCGCCGAAGAGAAAAAACATCCGGGAACAGTGAGAGACTGGAAAGATGAAAAACTGTCTGTGTATAAGTTAATGGATAACAAAAAAAAGGTAATTGTGATGGCGGAAGATTTGTTTGTCAATGGCAGAGAAAGTATGAAATATTACCATATCTTGAAAACTGTCGTCCCATCCGAAGAATGGGTAAGTTATCTGGATGACTTTCTCTTAAAATCGGAGAGTCAAATGCGGAGAATCGAAGGATATGTATTGGCGCAGATTTATATCATGGAAGAGTATTGGGACAGGTTAATGGTTTATGTCGAAAAGAATATTCAATTAGGAAAATATTCTTCATTAAAGGAATATGAGCCTTATTTGAAGTCGCGCTATCCGGAGCGAATGTTAGCATTTTACCAGTTACAAATTATTAATTATGCCGCTAAAAATATAGGGAGAGATCACTATAAATATGTAGCAGGCGTATTGAAAACCATGAAAGAATATCCCAGTGGAGTTGAAATAGTCAGCTCATTGTTGGCTCACTTCAAATCTGTTTATTCCAAACGTCGAGCAATGATGGAGGAGTTGGGAAGATTGAAAATAGAGAAATAATGGTTAAATAGAGTCTGTCTATAAAGTATAATTATAAATTAGGCTGACGCACGAAACCGCTTAATCAGCATCATCATTGCGAAGGAAAAATGTCCCGTTAGGGACAGGATGCCTATCTCAATAGCGCCTCATTGAAGAATAGTGAACATTATCTGGGAGTATTCCGACTATATAGACAGACACTAACTAGTGTCTGTCTATATAGTCAGAAATAGGGTTGTTTCAAAAGCGCTCCCCGCAACAATCAGCACGTCATTGCGAAGGAGGCACGACGGAAGCAATCCCTGACAATCAATGCGTTCTTTGGTTAGGGATTAGCTACGCTGCTCTTATGGGTGCTTCGCTGCGCTCGCAATGACGCGCTGTCGGACAAGGATTGCTTCATTATCCGGAAATATTCCGACTTTATAGACAGACACTAACTAGCATTATTGCTACCGATGATTTCGCTGTTAAATCTGTACATGTACAAATTACTTATGTTGATGGAACTTTAATCGAAGAAGGTGAAGCTGTAAATAAGGTTAAA
>JAIROC010000589.1 GCA_031257735.1 Bacteroidales bacterium
GCGCACCTGACGGCGCGCTCAAGAGGAGAATTGCTGTATTTTCTACCAACATTTTGTCCCTAACGGGACATTTTTCCTTCGCAATGATGACGCTGATTAAGCGGTTTCGTGCGTCAGCCTAATTCATAATTCATAATTCATAATTCATAATTATACTTTATAGACAGACACTAATTAATCACTATCTTGTATCTTCATTTTCATTTTTCACCCCTAAGAGCAGCGGAGCTAATTTTCAATTTTTAATTTTCAATGAAAGAAGTCTTCAACTTTCAATTAAATTCGTGTATCTTTGCAACTATTCTATTATATTAATTCACGATACATGAAACGAACTATTGAAAACCGCATCCAAACAAACGCAATTTCGATTTATTGTATTTTAGCGATTGTATGTTGCGGAATGATTTTTTATATTTATACATTTCGAAACAGTATTGATATTCAAAAAGAAAATATCGAACAAAATAATAAAGTATTAGCCCTTACCAATCGACTTATTTATCTGGTACAGCAGTCACAAACGACAACCAATCTTTATTTAACCTCCAAAGATAAACAATATCTTGTCCTCTTTGAAAAACTGTCTTTCAAAATAAAAGACTGTATTGATTCTTTATTTATTCTGTCAGGGGATCAACAAAATAATGATAAACTCTTAGAGATAAATCAACTGCTGGAAGATAAAAAATTAGTAATCTCAAAGCTGAATGAACAGTTTACACAGTATAATCCTTTTGATACCATCAATGAGAAGTTACAGAATTATAATCCGGAAAGCAGCCTTAAAGATACTTTCTTTCTCGTTACCACCCCCCATGATACTATTATTAAATATCCATCCAAAAAAACTTTCTGGAGAAGACTTGTACATCTTTTTGCACCTCACAAATACGTCGATACTGTCACAACAATCTCCATATTGAAAAATGATACAATAAAAATCAAACTTAATGACAGTATTAATGTTTTGTATGATATTCGGCATGTTTCTGAAGCAGCGAGTAAGTATTATTCTACACAAATGAATAAAATAAAAAAACAGGTAGATGACTTGATTGTAGGCGAACAGGAAATTTCAATGCAAATATCTGTATTATTAATCAAACTGTATCATGAAACGCTTTATTCTATCATGAATGAAATAAAAAAAAGCGATCAAATCCTGACAAGAAACTATCAATATTTACTTCTTGGAGGTATTTTTTCATTGATATTGGTGCTGATATTGATTATAATGATCATTCAGGATGTAAACAAAAGTAAAATTGCCCGAAAAACCTTAGAAGAAGCCAATATCATTACAAAACGAATAATGGAAAATCGTCATAAACTATTGCTTGCTATTTCGCATGATATTAAAGCGCCTTTAGCTTCCATATTAAGTTACTTGAATTTATGGCAACAGGATACTGAAAAATCAAAAAACTTACAGGGATTGTCTTCCATGCAAAATTCAGGAAAATATATTATTTCTTTGTTGGAAAATTTATTGGAATTTTCCAGCCTTGAGCAGGGAAAACAGGAAGTTGTACTCGTCAATTTTCAAGTTCAGGAATTGTGTAACGAAATAGTCGATATGTTTTCTCCTCTTGCTTTGCAGAAAAATATTTCCTTCAACTATGCAGCTCATATTGATGATAATTTGGTCGTTTGTTCTGACCGTATAAAAATTAAACAAATCATTAGTAATCTTCTTTCTAATTCCGTTAAATATATCATAGAAGGAAATGTTACATTTCATGTTGTTTATCAAAATGAAAAACTGTATATTACTGTAACAGATACAGGGGTAGGAATACCTCATGAGGAAATAAATAATCTATTCAAACCCTTTTCCAGAATTGACAAACATACTTATCTTGCCAAAGGAAGCGGATTAGGATTATATGTCGTTAAAGGATTGACAGACTTGTTGCAAGGAGAAATAACCATTCATTCCGAACTAGAAAAAGGAACGCAAATAAAAGTGATTATCCCCGTAAAACAAATTTTGGACGTGGATGGGGATACGCTTTCGCCCAAAAACGCGGTATCCCTTCCCAATCATAAAAAATACAACATGCTCATCGTAGATGATGATATATCTCTATTGACGGTATTGAAAGAAATGTTGTTGACACTCGGACATAATGCAACGGTTTGTGCAACAATGACAGCGTTTGACAAACAAATAAATAATTTATCTGATTTCGATATTGTTTTGACCGATATGGAAATGGGCGCTTATTCGGGAATAGATATTTTGAAAAAAGTACGCCATACGGCTGTTTCCATTCCTGTTATTGTGATGACCGCACAATGTGAATTTAACAGTGTAAAAGCGGCGAAAGAAGGATTTGATGCTTATCTCTCCAAACCATTTACATTGAACGCTCTTTTAGAGTTATTCGGAAGCAGTGCGCAGGCAAAAACAAAACTCTATGCAAAAGATAAAAATTACAATCCGACTTCACTCTTTGAAATGTTTGATGAAGATCAAGAAGTCATCAATACGATTCTAACTACGTTTATTCAGGCTACTGTTGCCAATATAGAACATCTGCAAAAAACATTACGGGAAAAAGATATTATAACTGCCCAATATCTTTGTCATAAAATGTTACCCATGTTTGCACAGTTGGGAGCAGACAAAGCAACAGAAATTTTAAAGAAAATAGATGTTTCTCGTGGAAAAACAATTGAAGAATATCCTCAATGGGAAAATGATATAATAGAGATTATTCATTTGTCCGAAGAATTAATCGCCGAAGTGAAACAAAATGTGAACCATGAGTTAATTGAAAATTGAAAATTGAAAATTGAAAATGAGCTACGCTGCTTTCCGCTTCGCTTCGGGCGCCACATCGCTACGCTACCAATTTTTACGATTTATTGTTTAATCCATAGAGCGGGGTTGAGGAGATTTTTATCTTTCCAGATTTCAAAATGCAGTTCAGAATGAGCATCATTAGGATTGTCTTTCACATATCCGATGAGTTGTTTAGTATTAACCTTATCATTTTGTTTGACATTCACGGTGGATAAATTAGAATATACGGTGATATAATTTCCATGTCGAATAAGCAAAACTTTAGCCCCTTCCATATCCAACACCCTAGAAACAACACCACTGAAAACCGCCCTGACAGGAGATTTTTTATCGGTCAAAATGTTGATACCATTATTCGCAATGACTACCGAAGATACTTCCGGATGATTATAAGCGCCAAAATTAGTAATAATGGTTCCCTTTTCGACGGGCCAAGGCAATTTCCCTTTATTGCTTTCGAAATTTGATGCAAGGTCAGCTTCTTCAGGGGTTAAAGTGATTACTACATTTTTGGAAGTTGCAGGTGTAGTTTTTGTAGTAGTCGTTGTTTTTGTAGTAGTAGAAGTTTTTGTAGTAGTAGAAGTTTTTTTTGTGGCAGCGGCACGTTTGGCGCTTGCGGCGATTTCTTCTTCAATGATCTTTTTAATAGCTGCATCAATTTGTTTTTGTCGGTTAACTTTCTTGACGATTTCATTATTTAGCTGTGTTTCTCTTTTCTTCAGTTTGGCAACGATTTGATTTTTCTCAATCTGTTGTTTCGCGAGATCTTGTTTTTCATTGTTTCGTGTTTGGAATAACAAAGTTTTTTCTTCTTTATTTTGACGTAACAAAGTATCTTTTCTTTTAATATCTTCTTGCGTTTGGAGGATATTTTTAAGTTGCTGATTCAGGAATTGAGCATATTCCTGTAAATAATTTACGCGTCGTATCGCTTGCGTCAAACTTTCAGAAGACAAAATAAATCCTGTCTTGTTGACAATATTCCGATATTTGTAGGCAACATAAACCGCTTTTTGATATTCATCAATGAGTATGTCCAATTTATTTTTCAGCACCTCCAATTCTTTCATATTCTCGCCTATTTCATGATCAAGGGAGAGAATTTCATCGTTAATAACCTGAATAAGTCTTTCCTGTTTTTGAATTTGACTTGTGATTAACTGTACTTCGTGCAGAGAAGCTGTTTTATTTTTCTTAGTTATTTCCAACAATCTTTTTTGTTCCTTTATTTCGTTTGCTAATTTTTTTTTCTCTTCACTGAGTTTGTTTTTTGCATTTTGCCCCATAGCAATAGAAGAAAAAGATAATACGATTATCCCTACAAAAAAGAAAAAATACCGATATGTCTGTTTATTTTTCACTGTCTTACATTTAAAGTACAAAATTAAAAAACATCCCAATAAAAAATACAGTAACAAAAAAAAAGTATTGCACATTCTTTTGTTAATAATCTAACAAGTATGAGACAGGAGAGCATGGATGAAAATTTCTTTCTTTTTTTGCGCAATGTATAGAAAAGTTGTGTATTTTTGCAGGCAAATAATTATTGAAATATGTTCATAAAAATATGTTATCATGAGTAATGAAATTTTGAAACTTGAGCCAACCACCGTATGGAAATACTTTATGGAAATATGTCAAATTCCACGTCCATCAAAGAAAGAAGATAAGATAATTGCTTATTTGTTGGAAACGGGGAAAAAATTGGGATTGGCAACAAAACGCGATGCTGTAGGCAATGTACTTATTTTAAAACCAGCCACAGCAGGAAAAGAAACTATCACTCCTGTTATTTTTCAGAGCCATGTAGATATGGTATGTGAAAAGAACAATGATACCGTTTTCAATTTTGACACGGACGCTATTCAACCCTGTATAGACGGGCAATGGATACGCGCAAAAGGAACAACGCTTGGCGCTGATGACGGTATTGGGATGGCAATTGCTTTAGCTTTATTGGAAGATAAAACCATCGAACACGGACCTTTGGAATGTCTGTTTACCGTAGACGAAGAAACAGGACTTACAGGCGCTAATGCCTTGGAAAAAGATTTTTTGCAGGGAAAAATGTTACTTAATCTGGACTCCGAAGACGAAGGACAGTTTTTTATTGGCTGTGCGGGCGGAAAAGGTACAATCGCAAAGATAGACTATAAGCAACAACTTGTTCCCGACAATGTAATACCTTATAAAGTAACCGTCAAAGGGCTTAAAGGCGGACATAGCGGAGACGACATTAACAAGGGATTGGGTAATGCAATTAAAATTCTGAACCGTATTTTATTTGAAGGAACATTTTCGTTTGATATTGCCATTGCCCATATTGACGCAGGTAATTTACACAATGCCATTGCACGAGAAGGAACGGCAATTATTGTACTGCCCGAGAATAAAAGTGAAAACTTTGTTAAATTTGTTGAAGAATTTAATCTCGTTGTAAAAAGCGAATTACGGGTTACAGATCCTGACGTAACAATTACGACAGAAAAAACGGATATGCCTCAATATTTAATTGACGATTTTACACAATCAGATTTAATAGATGCCTTATATGCCTGTCCTCATGGCGTATTGTCAATGTCTCAAGACATAGAGGGATTTGTGGAAACGTCTACCAATTTGGCATCTGTGAAGATGGACAATACGCAAATTACCATAACAACAAGTCAACGTTCATCTGTGGAAAGTAAAAAGGAAGATGCCGCTACAATGGTTGCTGCATTGTTTAGTCTTGTCAATGCGGATGTTGAACATTCGGATGGATATCCGGGATGGACACCCAATCCGCAATCGGAAGTATTGAGCATATTAAAACGCGCTTATATTAATTTGTTTGAAAAAGAACCATTGGTATTGGCAATCCATGCGGGATTAGAATGTGGAATAATCGGAGAAAAATATCCCGATATGGATATGATTTCTTATGGACCTACTTTGCGAGGAGTTCATTCTCCCGATGAACGTTTATTGATAGAAAGCGTTGCGCAAGTATGGGATTTAACTGTTGAATTTCTGAAAATTTTACGATAATTATTATTAGTTATAATTCTTCAAGTGAAGACGCCTGATTTATTTTGGGCGTCTTTATTTATGGAAAATAAATAAAGCGTATGAAAATATCATTCTTTCTATTTTTGTTGTTGGTATTCTCTTTCGTTTGCAGATCGCAAAGTCAGGAAGTTGTATTTATTGATATTGACGACAGTCAAATACAGCTAGGCGCTGCCCGTACACAAGAATACTTTCCCTTGCTTGAAGGAAAAAATATTGCTTTATGTGTCAATCATACATCTGTTGTAAAAAATGTTCATTTGTTGGATGTTCTTATGAGTGCAGGGATGAATGTTGTAAAGGTCTTCTCTCCCGAACACGGACTTAATGGAAACGAAGAAGCGGGAAAATCTATTCAGGATGCAACGGATCCCAAAACAAAAATACCGATTATCTCTCTTTACGGCAACAACAAAAAACCAACCAAAGAACAATTAAAAGAAATTGACCTTATCATTTTTGACATGCAAGATGTCGGTGCGCGTTTTTTTACTTATATTTCTACGCTGCATTATGTTATGGAAGCCGCTGCGGAGAACAGTATAAAAGTTATTGTTTTGGACAGACCCAATCCCAATGGTTATTGGATAGATGGACCTGTTTTAGATACTGCTTACCGATCATTTGTTGGCATGCATCCCGTACCCATTGCCTATGGAATGACCATTGGAGAATATGCCCGAATGATCAACGGTGAAGGTTGGTTGAAAGGAAGAAAAAAATGTGATTTAACCGTTATCCAAATATTCGGATATGTACACATATTGCGTTATCAATTACCGATAAATCCCTCGCCCAATCTTTCCTCAATGGCAGCGATTTATTTGTATCCAAGTATGTGTCTTTTTGAGGGAACTGTCATGAGTATAGGAAGGGGGACTGACAAACCATTTTGTATCTATGGACATCCTGATTTCCCTATTGGAAACGTTTATTTCACACCAAAAAATATTACGGGTATCGCTACCAATCCTCCCTGTTTGGGAAAAGAATGTCGCGGATTTGATGTAACGGATCTTTCGCTTATCTTTATGAAGGATAATAATTTTATCAATCTGAATTTACTTATTGAAGCATATCATCACTACCCTGACAAGACAAAATTTTTCTCTGCTTTCTTTGACAAATTAGCAGGAAACAAATCCTTGCGTGAACAGATAATGGCAGGAAAAACCGCCGATGAAATAAGATATTCATGGCAAAAAGATTTGATAAAATTCAAACAAGTCCGTAAAAAATATTTACTATACCCTGATTTTGAATAGATGCTGGAAAGATTATTACAAATAGATAAAGAAGTATTACTTTTTCTCAATGGGTGGCATAATTCATTTTTTGACGTATTGATATACTGTATGACGACTATTTGGTTTTGGTTACCTGTATTGTTTGTTGTCTTATGGTTCTTATGGAGATACTACAAGAAAAAATTGGGATTAATTCTTGCTTTTTTTGCGTTGTCTATTGTATTCTCCGATCAGGTTTCGGGGTTTATCAAAGGTAAGGTTGAACGTCTTCGTCCGAGTCAGAATACGGAAATAAGTCATCAATTGCATTTACATGTTTATCGGGATGGAACGGTTTACAAAGGCGGAAAATATGGTTTTGTTTCCTCACATGCAGCCAACAGTTTTTCGTTAGTGTTATTGATGATTTATTTTTTCAAACCCATACATAGACATATACGATGGTTATTTTTGTTATGGGCGATTGTTTTCTCCTATACACGGATTTATTTGGGAGTTCATTATCCCGGAGATATTATTTGTGGCGCTTTGGTGGGATTGTGTTGTGGCTTTTTTACGCTTTGGCTGTTTCGTTTAGCCAAGAAAAAACATGAACTGTAAAGAGTTTATCCGTGTGCCGAAAATAACTCATAGTTAATTCTGAATTACTGTCTGTCTATAAAGTCGACATAACGTCGTCATTGCGGGCTTGACCCGCACCCGAAGCGAAGCGGAGAGCAGCGGAGCTAATCCCCATCCAACAACGCGTTTTAGGGCAGGAGATTAGCTCCGCTGCTCTCCGCTACGCTACGGGTCATAATTCATAATTAAAAAAGCCGATTGGGAGATTTTTGCCCTTTCGCGCTTTTGTATCTTTAGAAATTATTCGTTTGTATTTTCGAACAGTTTGACTTTTTCTTTAAATGTTTCTGAGATTTCTTTTGAGGTATTGGTCTGCTTGTCATATCCGGACAATACGGAATAACAAGTACTTTTAATTTTACCGGTGTTGTTATCCACAATACGTTGCATCATTTTTATACTTTTACATCCTATTTCGGTTATTTTTGTTTCGACAGAAATATCATCCGAAAAGAAGATTGATTCCATAAAATCGCATTCGGTATGGACGACTACTTTATCTATGTTTTCCCATTGAGTATTTTCCTCAATTTGATTTAGATAATGTAATCGTCCTATATCGTAATATGAGTAAATAACGCCATTATTTACGTGTCCCAAAGGGTCTAAATCCGTCATGCGGATTTGGATGTTTGTTTTAGATTTGAATATTACTAACATTTAGTATAGCCACAATTAGGGCAAAATGGACAGTTTTCTTTATAAATCAGGTCTCCTTCGGAACAGCTTGGACATGTTCCTTTTTTTGTTCCATCTTTAATATAACTCTTCAAAACACGAGCAACTCCACTTTGCCATGTCATTATATTCTCCCCACCAAAACGAAGTTTCGATATCAAATCAACGACATAAAGAATAGGCATACCATGACGTAAAATACCTGAAATCAATTTGGCATAATCCCAATATTCTGCTTTGAACATACGGGATAATCCTTGAATAATAACTTCATATCCCTGTTTATCCACAAAAATAAAGTCATATCGTGCGGGTTTTTTGGGGGACTGTTTTACTCGAAGCACCCATCCTTTTTTTATATCGGGAGGCAAATAAAAATCACCTGCTCTTCCTGTAAAAATCTCGTATGGTTTTCCATCATACAATCCAACAACAGCAACCCATTCCTCTTCATTGTTTTGAAATCGGATAACATCTGCTTCAATTTTTTCAGGTCGTTTAGGGGCGTTATGTTCTATAAAATTCTCTTTACCTGATGTGTTTTTGTTGTCATCTCCAAGCACTTCCCCCTCACGTGAACCTGCACGATAGATAGTTACTCCCTTACAACCATTTTTCCATGCAGTTCTGTAAATATCACTGACAACATCTTCTGTTATATCTTCTGGAAGATTGACAGTTACACTAATTGAATGATCAACCCATTTTTGAACACATCCCTGCATTCGCACTTTCATTAGCCAATCAATATCATGGGCAGTAGCTTTATGATAGGGGGATTTTTCAATTAATTTATTTAGCTCCTTCTCTTCCATTTGTTTTAAATCCACATCATATCCATTTGTTTCTACCCATGTTTTAAACTTGGGATGTATAATTCGATATTTTTCAAAAGCATCTCCATTTTTATCAACGAAATCAATTTTCACATTTTTATCATTTGGATTTACCTTACGACGACGATTATAGATAACATCATAAGTGGGTTCAATTCCTGAAGATGTTTGTGTACATAAACTTACACTTCCGGTGGGAGCAATTGTAAGCAAAGCAATATTACGTCTTCCGTGTACTGTCATTTCCTGATATAATTCAGGGTCAGCTTCACGTAAGCGGTTTATGAAAGGATTATGCTTTTCATTATCCGTATTATATAATTCAAACTTACCACGTTCCTTAGCCATTTCTACCGAAGACCGATAAGCCGCCAAGGCAAGTTGTTTGTGAACTTCTACCGAAAATGTTATTGCTTCTTCCGAACCATAGCGTATGTTTAATGCGGCAAGCATATCGCCTTCCGCAGTAATACCTAAGCCTGTCCGGCGTCCTGCAATTGCTTTTTCCCTAATTTTCTGCCATAGATTTCTCTCTACCTGTTTGATACTCTCTTCTTCCGGATCCGATACTACTTTTTGTAAGATAGTATCTATTTTTTCAATTTCCATATCAATCAAATCGTCCATTAGACGCTGTGCTATCTTGACATGTGATTTAAATTTTTCAAAATTAAAGGTAGCTGATTTTGTAAAAGGATTATCCACATAACTATATAAATTTATAGCCAATAATCGACAACTGTCGTATGGACAAAGCGGTATCTCTCCACAAGGATTGGTAGAAACTGTTCCAAAGCCAAATTCTGAATAACAGTCGGGAATAGATTCTTTTTTAATAGTACTCCAGAATAAGACGCCGGGTTCAGCAGACCGCCAAGCATTATGGATAATTTTATTCCACAGTTTTCCTGCATTAATTTCACGTTTAACAGTGGGATTATCAGAGTTAATCGGATACTGTTGCATGTAGGGATCGCCTGTTTTTACGCATTGCATAAATTCATCATCGATTTTGACAGAGACGTTAGCTCCTGTAATTCTTCCCATAGTCATTTTAGCGTCGATAAAGTTTTCCACATCAGGGTGTTTGATAGAAATACTTAACATCAAAGCGCCTCTGCGCCCTCCTTGCGCTACTTCACGTGTGGAATTGGAATATCTATCCATAAAAGGGACTATACCTGTTGAAGTCAGAGCGCTGTTTTGTACTTTACTTCCTTCTGGTCGGATATGCGATAAGTCATGACCTACGCCTCCGCGTCGTTTCATTAATTGAACCTGTTCTTCGTCTATTTTCATGATAGAGCCATAAGAATCAGAATTTTCTCCCAGACCGATTACAAAACAATTAGACAAAGAAGCTATTTGAAAATTATTACCTATTCCAAACATGGGGCTGCCTTGTGGAATAAGGTATTGGAATTTTTTCAACAAATGATTAATTGTTACTTCATCTAAAGGATTGGGATATTTTCGTTCTATTCGTGCAAATTCCCGAGCAATGCGTCTATGCATATCGTCAGGTGTTAGTTCCAATAGATTTCCTTCGCCATCTCGCAAGGCATATTTTTTTGTCCAAACACTAGCAACCATTTCATCTCCATTGAAATATTCCTTAGCTTTCGCACAAACTTCTTCTTCGGTATATTTTTTTGTTTCGAGATGAACATTTTTTTGCGGTATGAGCTCTTTCTTTACTTCTATTGTTTCTTTCACGTCTATTGTTTCATTATTAAATTCTCTTTCAGGGGAAGGTTGTGAGGGACGAAATTTTCGCCGCGCGTTCAAGAGTTCTTCTTCTTTGTAATCGGGTTTAGACGATAATTTGTCATATTTTTCTGTCTCAAGTTTATTCCCTTCATCTTTAGATGTATTAGTGCCGAAAAAATCCTTTAAAAAATCCATAAATGATTATATTATAAATGTTTATATTATATTTTCTGTAATAAATTGAACATTGCTGTTTTGTTGTAATGTTCTGCTTATTCAAATTGCGCTACAAAGATAAAATATATCTATGAGATTTCAGCCAGTAAAATAAAAATTTAATCAACAGACTAATGTTATTAATTCTTCGGATTGATATGCTCTGACAATCAAAATAATATTTAGAGCAAATAAACTAAATACCTATTAATAAATATATTGGTAAGCGCCTTATAGATTAGTGTTTTCATGTGAGCAGGTGGTAAAAGAATTTAATGCTTGAAAAAGCAAAAAAATCCATACAAGCCTTGTTAATTATCATTAAAATGTAAAAGTCCCATCAATAGTTCTTTTGTATTTATTCAAATATGGTTTTATCTACATGTATTTATCATATAATTAAGAAAAGAATAGCATGGTTTATTTTTTTTTATTTTTAAAAAAATATAGTAGACTGAGAAAAGTATTCTGTATTTTTTGTACTTTTGAATCCTTGTTAAAGTATAAAGATATATAGTGTCTGTCTATAAAGTATTTTCGCAACAATCAATGCCGTCATTACGAGGCGCGCAGCGACGTGGTAATCCCTAACAATCAATGCGTTCTTTGGTTAGGGATTGACTTCGTCGAGCTCGTAAACTCGGTTGCTTCGCTGCGCTCGCAATGACGGCGTTGGTTGGTTTGTTCTTCGCTATTTCATTCTGCTCATTCTAAAAAGCCTGATTCAAACAATAGCGTGCATCATTCCCTTTTGTTTATTTGAAAGATATACCCGCACGCAATGACGGCGTTGTTTGGACGTCTTTGTGTGTTTTCACACAGCCTCTTTCGCGCTTTCGCGCTTTCACTCTTACGTGTTTTTCTCCTTTTGCGCAAAATACTGTTCAAGTAAACGGGCTACGTATTTGCCGAATACATCAAATTCAATATTGATGACTGTTCCTTCTTTGAAGTTGTGAAAGTTAGTAACATTATAGGTATAGGGAATGATTGCAACGGAAAAAATACCTTCTTCCGAATCCACAACGGTTAAACTCACACCATTGACGGAAATAGAACCCTTGGAAACCGTAATATTGTTTTTTTGCGGTTCATACTTGAAATAATAACGCCAACTGCCATCCTCATCAACAACTTTGATACAAACAGCGGTCTGGTCTACATGACCCTGTACAATATGACCGTCAAACCTGCCATCCATTTTCATACTGCGTTCCAAATTGACTTCATAACCAACATGCCAACTCCCAAGATTGGTTTTCTGTAGCGTTTCGAGCATGGCGGTAACGATATACTGTTGTTTTTCCGTATCTACCTTGACGATGGTTAAACAACAGCCATCGTGACTCATACTTTGATCCACTTTTAGTTCATCGGCAAAATCCACTTCGATTACAAAATGAACATTTGTTTTTTCCTTAATAATATCAACTACTGTTCCTGTTTTTTCTACTATTCCTGTAAACATAATTATCTAAATATAGTTATTGATCCATTTAAACGTCTTGTTTTTACGCCATTTAATGTGTATTCTTTGACATCGCATACATAATAATAAACTCCCTCTACACAGACTTGTTTGGTAAACTGATTTGTTCCGTCCCACAAAATATCGGGATTTGTTGTTTTGAATATCAATCCCCCCCAACGATTATAAATGTACATGCTGATACTCTCAACAAAATCATATTGAAATGGCATGAAAAAATCATCTATCCCATCTCCATTCGGAGTGAAAACATTGGGCAAACGGTAAGCGTTACACATATCAATGTCAAAACATAATTCATTACTGTAATTACTTGTATTTCCATTCGTATCCGTAACGGTTAATAAAAAACAGCCTACTATGGAAGGAAGATTGTTTAATGTATGTGATGTATTTGGATACGGAATACTGTCTAATAGCGAATAATCAGAAGATAAATCACTTCTGTAGTATATGTATGTTTTTGAAGCATCGGACATATTACAGGTATCGGGGAATGTCCATTGCATATAAATACTTTTACAATCGGTATTTCCCTGCAAATAAGGGACGCATGGCGGCATGTTGTCAATCGGTTGGGCGCACGAGATTTGCGAAAGGTTTATTAAGGGGTTCGGAAGCGTTGCATCCGAATAGGCGCCCTGCGCTTCTATATAATAACAATAACTCTGTCCATTTGTCAAGTTGGTATCTGTAAAGGAAGTAAGATGAGTCTGTCCGACAGAATCAAATACGCCATTGTTTTCCCGATAGACAATATAATTATAATTTTCCCATGGAACAGATACGTTCCACGAAATTTTCAATTGACGATCGGCAGGCTCAAGAAAGAGAAATACAGACGAAGCCATATCGGACGAACCTATTAAATAAGGATTAACCGTATTATTGTAAACATTGATGCGATAAAAGAAAGTATTATTTTCTGTATTCTGCAGACTGTCGATGAAAACAAGACTGTCTAAAGATAAATACGTCGCCACAACAGTAAAATTATAGGCATTATTAATACTCCGATTAATCGTATAATAATAAGGACCGGGATATTGAACCGTATCAAATTCTGTAGGCTTAGTCCATTGCACATAGACTTTCCCTGAAGTAGCGCCTGTTTCCAAAATACTGATATGGGTAATGACAGGAACTTCTTTTTTCAACGTAACGCAAGCTTCGTTAGAAGCATAACTTTCTGCCATGTCGGCAAAATAGGCAATCACCAAATAACAATACACTGTTCCTCTCGCTAATCCTTTTCCATCATTATTGTCCAAAAAGGATGTTGTATTAATATCCGTTGTTCCTATCTGAGTATATCCTGTATAAGCAGGGACACCCGTTTCACAATGGTCAGGAATAAATCCGTAACTGTTTATTCGTCTATATATTTTGTAGCCGATAGCATTATTGCAAGGGGAAGGATTCCACGACAAAGTAATGGTATTTTCAAAGGGGACGGCTTGCAAGTTTTGCGGCGCTGGAGCAACTACAGTAATACGAACTGTTTTTATACTCGTCAAAGGAACATTGCGATGATTATCATTTGCCTTGAACGTAACCTGATAGGGTTGTTTTCTTACGTGCAGGCAATGGGTATTCCATGAGAATATTCCTGTTGCTACTCCTGCGCCTACCGTTTGGGGAAATATTGCGGGATTGTGTGCAGCGCTAAAAACATCTCCATAAGCAGTTAATATTACCGTATCATCATAAGCGCTTACCTGAAACTGCAACGTATCCCCTGCATTGACACAGGTATCGTTAATGGCTGTTATCACAGGGGGATGATTATTGCAGGAAGTAATCAATATTTGCATATCTCTGACAACACTTCCCACTTTTACGCCCAATCTGTATTCTTCTATCAGGATAGCAATATTATATTCCCCCTGAAGTACAGGACTGTCCCAATAGAAATCGCCTGTCAGTGGATTGATAGAAACAGTATTGGAAGTAATTGGATAGGAATATCCCGGAATATTTTCTCCATCATAGCCTCTGCAAAGGATAAGAGAATACACAAGACTGTCTCCATCGGGATCTGCTGCTCCCGGATTATGATAAAACGGAACATCAACACATCCCACATCCACAGGTGGATTGGTCAGTACAGGCGAATTATTATATTGGAAAAATGGATTAATAATAAGCGTCGATTCTATATAGAAAGGAATGTTTACCGAATTGGGAACATTTATAATCCCTTCGTTACGGTTAGGGTCTTCCATTGAAAGGATATATGTACCTGTTGCGGGAAAGGTATGTTGAGCTACGTAAGTATTTCTTTGTATATTATTTCCAAGTGATTGTTTTATTCTTCTTGGGACTTTTTCCTCATTGCCATCACCCCATTTAATAGTCAATTCGGGTCTATCGGCTGGATTGGGATAGGTATAGGTAGTGATTGTAACTTCGTAGGACAGCCCTCCAAGATGACGATACGTAATTTCTCCTGCTCTTTCATGTGTACCATACACAGAAAAAGAAAGAAAAAAAACAAGAATACCTGTGAAAACCCATTTCGTCATTTTGTTGCGCTATAATTAATTTATTTCAAACGAAACGCAAAGGTACACATTTTATTTTTCAAAGCATAGATTACTTCAATATCCAAAAATAATATACCTTTGCAGCAAAATCACTAACACGTAAGATATGAAAAGAAAATCTCTTTATATACTAACAATCATAGCTATTATTTCTCTGTGTGCATGTAATAAACAGGAAATATTTTCTCCAAACAGATATATCGAAACAGAAAAATTTCAATCGGCTTCGTCTCCATTTGAAGTGATAAAACAATTTACCTATTCAGAGAAAAAGCAATTGACATCCGTTTGGATGAAAGAAGGAAATACAACATTAACCTTTGAGTATAACAAAGATAAAACCATCAAAAAGATCAATTCATCGGAAATGAATAATAGCTGTTATGCCGAGTTATTCTATGATAATAAACTGGTAACGCATATTTATTATTACGAAGATAACCGTTTAGCGAGAGAAAGTATCTTTTCGAGAAAGGAAAAAAAGAAAACCATAAGTAAGATTGAAAATTATGTTTACGATGGATTTTCTTCCAAGAGAGAGCATGTTTTATCCGATTTCCTTTTCCCCGAAACAAAAAACATGCCTGACATCGTTCGTAACAAACATAAGGCTACAGGTAAAGCATTGTACTCGGTTCAGGAGATAACCTACGAAAAAGATAACATTTCTCGTGTTCGTTTATCTTTCGTCATAGATGGGCAGACGAATTTGTACTCCACAACTTCCTATAACTATGACAACAAAAATAATCCCTATTACGGTTTGCCATACGCTTTCATGCAACTGACAGGATACAGCAAAAATAACGAAACATACGCCAGAACTTCGTTTGAAAATGACAAGTATAGAACAATGATTACAATTGAAAGCAGTTATTCGTACGAAAAAAAATATCCAACAAACAAATCAGTTGTCAAAAGTGAAACATACGCTGTCTCCTTTGACGCTAACGGTTTGCCAAGTAATTGGGCTACAGATAACGAATACTCTACCTATCAATATACTTATAAGTAATCTTTCTCAATTGAAAATTGAAAATTGAAAATTGAAAATTGGCTGACGCTTCATTAATTGAAAATGAGCTAATGTATGATGATGTTCAACCAACGGCATATAATAAGGGCAAAACATGTTTTGCCCTTATTATGCGCCAATCTCCACTTTTGTCTGAATCAGCCTTCCCTCTGTATTTTCTTCGTGGTTTAATTACAAAATTTCGTGTAAATTTGCAGACTTGAAAAAAGGAATATGTTGAAGACGCGAGAAGAAATAAAACAAATTGCCAGACAGTGCATTATACAGGAAAAGGAAGCGGTAGAAAATCTATTGAATCACATAGATGAACAGTTTATTTCCTGCATAGAGGAAATTTATCACAATGATGCAGGCAGAGTGATTGTTTGCGGTATAGGGAAAAGCGCTAATATCGCGCAAAAAATAGTTGCAACATTTAATTCAACAGGAACACCTGCTATTTTTATGCATGCCGCAGACGCTATTCACGGAGACTTGGGCATCATCCAAAAGAATGATATTGTGATGTGTCTCTCCAAAAGTGGCAATACGCCTGAAATTACGTTGTTGGTGCCTATGATAAAGATGTTGGGCAGCAAAGTTGTGGCAATTGTTGGGAATGTTAATTCGTATTTGGCGAAAAATGCAGATTATGTCATTAATTGCACTGTATCTCAGGAAGCCTGTCCCAACAATTTAGCGCCGACGGCAAGCTCAACCGCACAACTCGTAACAGGCGATGCCATGGCGGTATGTTTAATCGCTATGCGAGGATTTTCATCCGAAGATTTTGCCCGCATACACCCCGGCGGTACGCTTGGAAAACGATTGTATTTAAAAGTAGAACAGTTGTGTAAAACCAATGAAGTTCCGCAAGTGTCTTCTCATGCCGATTTGAATACCATTATCTATGAAATATCCTCAAAACGATTGGGGGTTACGGCGGTTATTGATAATGGAGAAATATCGGGAATTATTACGGACGGCGATTTAAGACGTATGTTGGAGAAAAACGCTAACCCTCAACAAATAATGGCTTCCGATATTATGTCAAAAAATCCAAAAACAATAGATATACAAAATTTGGCAGTAAATGCGTTGGAGATAATGAGAAATAATAATATCACAAGTATATTGGTTACCGAAAAGGGAAAATATGCAGGAATTATTCATCTTCATGATTTACTGAAAGAAGGTATTATATAAGTAGAAAAAAATATATGTCAGACAACTTTTTTCAAATAAGTTACGTCTTATTACATAAAATATATAGTTATGGGAATTAAAAAAATATGTGTTTGCAGTTTAGTAATGTGTTTATTTTTCTTGCATTTAGATACATTTGCGCAAAAAAAAGGAAAGACACAGGATAGTAAAGGATATGAAATTAAATTCATTTTTCAGGGATTGCCAGATACGCTGTTGTATTTTGCCAATTATTATGCGGATAAAACCTATATGTACGATACATTATATCTGTCGCCCAAAGAACCCTATACCTTTATCTCTAAAAAAGATACGGTTCTTCCGCGTGGAATTTATTTGTTGGCAAATCAGGATAAGGTGAAATTGATGGAAATTGTCATTGATTCATCTACTTCTTTTGTGGTGAAAACAAAGAAATTGGATTCGAGTGCGATCGATATTCTCAATAATGTTCAATTTATTAATTCACCCGAAAATGAAATAATGAACACCTTCTTTTTGACCATGACAGGGTTTCAACGACAAATATATTTGATAGCCGATGAAATAAAAAAAGAAGAAACTTCCGATAATCCCGACACTGTACATATAGCAGAACGAAAAGAAGAACGTCATCTTTACCAGGACAGTATGAGAAATTATCTGTTTGACTTTATAGATAGCAATCGTCATACTTTGTTTGGCAAGGCGCAACTTCTTCTTCGTGATGTGAACGTGCCTGAACCGCCTAAAAATTCGGACGGTTCTTTGGTTGATTCCAATTTTGGATACAATTATTATCTTAATCATTATTGGGATAATATGGATTTTTCGGAAGGAGCATTGCTTTCTACGCCTGCATTTCATCCCCGATTAAAAACGTATTTTGATGATGTTGTTCCGCCTTTGGTTGACAGTATTATCAAATATGCCGATTCTTTAATTGAAAAAGCAAAGGATAATCAGGAACTTTTTAAATATATCGTATGGTATATAACTAATAAATATGAGCGAAGTCAATACGTTGCGCATGATGCAATTTTTGTTCATCTCGTACAGAAATATTATGCACAGGGATTATGTCCATGGACAGATGAAGCTGTTTTGGAAAGAATGATAAATCAAGCAAATAAATGGAACGATATACTGATAGGAAAGAAAGCGCCAGAATTGTATATGCCAGACACCAGTGGCACATTTCATTCTAATTATGAATTTGATTGCAAGTATACGATTATGTGGTTTTGGGATTTGAACTGCGGACATTGCAAGTCAGCAACACCCAAATTAGTCGAATTTTACAACAGAGCAAAAGACAGTCTTGATTTTGACGTCTATGCTGTCTGTATGACAACGGATACAGTGAAATGGAAACAGGCAATTATAGAAAGACAGCTGCCATGGCTCAACGTTGGCGGAAATGTAGCCAATATTGATTACAGAGTTGTTTACGACGTAAATACTACTCCTGTCATATTTGTATTGGATAAAGAGAAAAAAATTATTGTAAAGAAAATAGGAATAGATGAATTGGAACCCTTTCTTCGTAATTATGACGAAGGAAAAATTAGATACTGATATGATATTAATATGGTTATGGGAATTAAAAGAATATGTGTTTGTAGTTTAGTAATGTGTTTATTTTTCTTGCATTTAGATACATTTGCGCAGAAAAAAGGGAAAAAACAGGAACGTAAAGGATATGAAATTAAATTTATTTTTAAGGAAATACCTGATACATTGTTGTATTTTGCCTATCATTATGCGGGCAATACCTATATGTACGATACATTATATCTGTCACCCAAAGAGCCATATACCTTTATTTCCAAGAAAGATACGCTTCTTCCGCGCGGCATCTATTCGTTGGCAAATCAGGGTAAGGTAAAATTGATGGATATTATCATTGACTCCTCCACTACTTTTTCGGTGAAAGCAAGCAGTTCACATCCAAACAGTATTGAGAATATACAATTTATTAATTCTCCCGAAAACGAAATGATGAACACTTTCTTTTCGACCATGACAAGGTATCAACGAAAAATTTATTCGCTTGCCGATGAAATAAAGAAAGAAGAAACTTCCGATAATCCTGATATTCTACAGATAGCAGAACGCAAAAGAGAACGTTACCTTTATCAGGACAGTATGAGAAACTATATGTTTAACACCTTCGACAACAATCCTCATACTCTGTTTGTGAAGGCGCAACGTCTTCTCTATGATATAGACATGCCTGAATCGCCCAGAAATACGGACGGTTCTTTGGTTGATTCCAATTTTGAATACAATTATTATCTTAATCATTATTGGGATAATATGGATTTTTCGGAGGCGGCATTGCTTTATACACCTGTATTTCATCCCAAATTGAAAACATATTTTGACGAGGTTGTTCCGCCTTCGATTGACAGCATTATCAAATATGCTGATTTATTGATTGAAAAAGCAAAAGATAATCCGGAACTTTTTCAACATATCGTACGCTATATAACCGATAAATATGAACGCAGTAAATATGTAGCTCATGACGCAATTTTTGTTCATATTGTACAAAAATATTATGCACAGGGATTATGTCCATGGACAGATGAAGCTGTATTGGAAAGAATGCTGACCCATGCAAAAAAATTGAGCAATATTCTAATAGGAAGAAAAGCGCCTGAATTGTATATGGCGGATACTAACGACATCTTTCATTCTAATTATGAATTTAATTGCAAGTATACGATTATGTGGTTTTGGGATTTGGATTGCGGACATTGTAAATCGATGACCCCCAAGTTAATTGAATTTTACAACAGAGCAAAAGACAGTCTTGATTTTGATGTTTATGCCGTCTGTAACGCAGATAAGGAAAAATTGAAACAGGCAATTATAGAAAGACAACTGCCATGGCTAAACGTTGGTGGAAATAAAGCCAATATGGATTACAGAATTGTTTACGAGGTAACTTCTACGCCTGTACTGTTTGTATTGGATAGGGAGAAAAAAATTATTGTAAAGAAAATAGGAATAGATGAATTAGAACCTTTTCTCCGTAATTATGAGGAAGGAAAAATTAGATACTGATATAGTTTAAACGAATATAAAATGAAAGAAACTAGGATTGTCAAAATATTGAAGGAAACAACAAGTGTTGGAATAGAAACAATTGTAAATGTAAAAGGATGGGTGCGGACAAAGCGAGGTAATAATAATGTTGCCTTTATCGCCCTGAACGATGGCTCTACTGTTCTTAACATACAGGTTGTTGTTGATATTGACAAATTTGACGAAAATAAAATCAAGCAAATCACAACAGGAACAAGTCTTTCTGTTACCGGAAAATTGGTGGTATCAACAGGAAAAGGACAATCGGTAGAAATCCTTGCTGATGAAATTGAAATTTTAGGTCTTGCCGACACGGAAACATTTCCCTTGCAGAAAAAAGGGCATAGCATGGAATTTTTACGCAGCATAGCCCATTTAAGACCACGAACAAATTATTTTGGATGTGTATTAAGATTACGTCATGCGATGGCGTTTGCCATTCATAAATATTTTAATGACAACGGATTTTTCTATTTACATACGCCGATTATTACCAGCGCCGATGCAGAAGGAGCAGGTGAAATGTTTCGCGTAACGACATTGAATTTGGATAATATTCCCCGCGATGAACATGGTAAAGTAAATTACTCAGAAGATTTCTTTGGAAAGCCAACCAATTTAACCGTTTCGGGACAACTCAACGGCGAAATGGGCGCAATGGCGCTGGGAAAAATATATACGTTTGGACCTACTTTTCGTGCCGAAAATTCAAACACCCCCCGACACCTCGCTGAATTTTGGATGATAGAACCTGAAATGGCATTCTACGATTTGCAGGATAACATGGATACTGCTGAAGAATTTATAAAATACTGTATTCATTATGCTTTGGAAAACAATTTTGATGATTTACAGTTCTTAAACGACTTCTTTGACAAAGAACTTATCAACAGATTACAGACGATTATTGATGTTGATTTTATCCGACTTTCATACACGGAGGCGATTGATATATTAATTAATTCCGGACGTAAATTTGAATTTAAAGTGGCATGGGGAACTGACTTGCAGGCAGAACATGAACGTTATTTGGTAGAACAGCATTTTAAAAAGCCTGTCATTCTGATTGATTATCCCAAAGAAATCAAAGCCTTTTATATGAAACAAAATGAAGACGGTAATACAGTTCGTGCGATGGATGTACTTTTTCCCAAGATCGGTGAAATCATTGGCGGTTCGCAACGGGAAGAAAGTTTGGAGAAATTACTTTCCGCCATACAGGAACGAAATATGTCGCAAGATGAATTACGTTACTATTTGGATACGCGTCGTTTTGGTACTGCGATACACAGTGGTTTCGGATTGGGATTTGAACGTTTACTACTCTTCGTAACGGGAATGACTAATATTCGCGATGTAATACCTTTTCCAAGAACGCCTCAAAATGCTGAATTTTAATATATCTGATATGTGTTCCAAAGGAAAAGTGTTGCTATGTGGCGTATTACTTTGTTGTTTCTTTATCGCATGTAGAGAAGAAGTCTATATGCCAAAACCTCGCGGATATTTTCGCATAAAGATACAGGACACAACTTATCAGCCTCTAAAAGGATATTTCCCTTTTTTCTTTGAATATTCAAAGTGGGGATTTATTGATACGCTGGAGAATAAAGATAAATATTGGGTAAACATGATATATCCTAATTTGAACGCTGTCCTGTTTATGACATACAAAGACATGGACGATTTCCAATTAGACGATTTGATTAATGACTCCCGCATGTTTGCTTTTAAACAAATTATCAAAGCAGATGATATTATTGAAAGTCAAATATTAGATACTGCAAATCAATTGTACGGCAGAATATATGAAACGGTAGGTAATGAAGCTGCCTGTCCTTTTCAGTTTTGGATAACGGACAGAAAAGAGCATTTTTTTCGCGCTTCTTTATATTTGAACACTGTTCCTCAAAATGATTCTCTCGAACCCGTTATAACATACCTTAAAAAAGATATGTTACATCTTATAGAAACATTTCAATGGAAATAAAGGCGCGAAAGTTCGAAAGCAATGCATAACGCCATCATTGCGAGCAGGTATATCTTTCAAATAAACAAAAAGAAATGATGTTTATACTATACGCAGTTTACGGTATGCGATAAACAGAAACGGCTGAAAGCCGTAAATCAATAGCGTTGGGCGTTGCCCAGTCGTGGCGGAAGAAAATAATTAATTGATATACAGCTATTATTATTATTCATAACAATAAACATCAGAAGAGAAAGTTTATTGATTTATTCAACAAAGTTTAGTTGATAAATTATATAAGTTATGGATTTGGGAGCATTAATCAATTAGTATCTGTCCGAAAACTCATAAATTCATTTCTTCAATGTATAATTGTAATCAGAGAATAACGGTAAAGGGGCTGAAAGCCCGAAATCAATAGCACAGGGCAACGCCCTGTGTAACGTAATTTCCTAAAAACTAAGCCCTGAAAGGGCGTAATCAATTTAATAATTAATAATGAACTGACGCGTGAAAGAAATAAATGGATTCCTTTATGAATGGACGTATTTGCGTTACAAATCAAGTAGAAAGAAAACCATTTCGTTTTCCTCCTACTCGATTTATTCATCCATGTGTCAATGAAAGAGGAGACTAATATTATTGTTTCCCTATTTTATAAACTTGCCCATTAATTTTGAACAAATAAATGCCGATGGAAAGGTCAGAAATATCTATCGTTGTTATATGAGGAGTTAAAGAAAATGTACGTATCAATTTTCCGTTTATGTCGAATAAATACGCATTCGTTTTTGTATCGACTTTAAGAATGATATTGTCGAAAGTCGGATTGGGATAAATGAGAAAATTTGTCTTATTATCAAACAATTCTATCAACTTCGTTTCCGATAAAGGAATGGGAAGCATTTCCTTCCTGAATTTCCGTAAAGGCAACGCAAGTGATTTCGCTTCATTCCCATCCTCATAATAATCAACTGTTCCATTGTCGTTGATTAATTCTATTTCAAGTAATGTTTTCGTACTATTTCCTTCGAGGAAAGCTTCCGGATGTGCTTCTCCCGTAGAAGACAATCTTTGCAACAATACAGGCTGATCCCCTCGATTGCCCGACCAGAGATATAATGCAGCGCTGTCCGAATTATCATCATACATTCCGGCAACAATGAGATATTTCCCATTTAGAAGTCTGTCAAGACTGCGAATACTTCTTCCGCCTAAATCAAGCAGTATCGGTTCACCGAAAACAGCATTATCCAGATTAGCGTTGTCATTCAGTAATTGTTCAAAGTTTTGAAGAGGCGCAATTAACGCTAACGTACGCTCATTATTTCCTGTCTCTTTGATAAGAGGCGCTCTGAATCCTAAATAACAGCTGAGACTGTCGGGAGCAATTGCCATGCCTTCAAGGTTAAAACCGTCAATTCGTTTAGGTATCATATTTGCCGCTGCCGATGACGAAAAATCATAACCATTGACATCTCCCCAAGAAATAATTTTTTCTCTCAAATCCTCAAAATGCTTCCTATAAGTTAAGGTTGTATTTTCTCCGGCTTCGTTGATTTCAGTTACAACCAATCTGTTTCGACTTGTTCGCAATTTTCCTGTTCTACTGTTGCCCAACGAACCGCACCAATATATTCGATTGGGATATATTACTCCCCTTGTCGAAGCTTCAATATCCATTTCGGGTTCGTCGGTGTCAATATTGGAAAATGTTCCCAAGTCAAACAATTGCACGGGCAATCCTGATTGATAGCGGTTGTAAAGACGAATTTCGTTTGTTTCATCGTCAGAGACCAAAAAGTAATGTTCATTTCTCAAGGCAACAGCTGTCGAAGCGTCTGACAATCCTGTATGAAAATGATTTTTATCCGGTTCGGACGCAGCAGCAGAAACAGAGTAGCTGAACGTATAAACCGCATTCCTGTTTGAATCATCTGAGACGCTAACACTTATGATTGCATCCCTGCCAATCCCTGAGGGGACTATTTTCAAATTCAAACTGTCCCCTGATCTTGTCAGAGAAAGATTTGAATTGGGAACTATGTGCTGTATGGACGATGTTACACTTGCCGTCAATGTTCCTTTACCGGAAATAATAAAATCAATTCCGTATGTTGCCATCGGATCGGTTGGATCGTCAATCACGGCTGATATTACTTTCTTATTGTGTAATCGGGTTGTTTTTTCGTCATCAACAACAATCAGCGGGGCATTGGTCGGAACATCGCCCGAATATTTAGTAACCTGTATCCGATTGAGGCAAACAGGATCTGTAGAATTTATATCACCGCCCCGTACCATAACAATTATTGAATCTGTTGAATTAACAGTAGTGTCAAACACAGCACAATGAGCATTGTCCAAGCCTGTAAAAGTTTCAACAACCGTTCCGTTAATCAACACTTCAACGGTACGGTTGGCGCTACTGCTCTTTGCTTTTATTGCTATGCGTATGTTGCCGGCATTGGGAACAGTAAACTTGGCATATCCATCATCTTTTTGTCCGCGTATTCTCAAATAAAGGTCTCCGTTTCCTGTTTTACCATCATTACAACTTCCTTCAATGGTTTCAAAGTTGGCATATTTTCGCTCCATTTCGATGGCATTGGGAGATAGATTTAGATAAGAAATATTTTGTACGTAACTCCCCTCTGCCGAAAAACCGCTGAAATCATCATTGATCCAATAATCCTGTACATATTTAGTAACCTGTATTCGATTAATACAAATAGGATTTGTAGAATTTGGATCGCCGCCTCTTATGATAATGGTAATAGAATCTGTCGAATTAATTGTTGTGTCAAACACTTCACAATGGGCGTCATCCAAACCTGTATAAGTTTCAACGACTGTTCCGTTAATCAATACTTCGGCGGTACGGTTAGCGCTACTACTCTTTGCTTTTATTGCTATGCGTATATTTTTGGCATTGGGGACAGTAAACTTGGCATAACCATCGTCTTTTTGTCCGCGTATTCTTAGAAAAAGATCTCCGTTTCCTGTTTTACCGTCATTACAGCTTCCTTCAATAGTTTCAAAGTTAGCATATTTTCGTTCCATTTCAATACCGTCAGGTGAAAGACTGAGGTAAGAAATACCTTGTACATAATTGCCTTCCGACGAAAAACCGCTGAAATCATCATTGATCCAATAATTCTGTGCCATTGCAATATTCAATGACAAAATAAACATTAATGTAAATTTTAATATATCTTTCATAAACCAAATATTTTTTATTTGGCGCAAAAGTAGAGCTATCTTATTACGAAACTGTATATATCCGTTTAAATTTCAATTATGTAATTACTACGAAAGGATTACTTTTATTTTTCATTTAAACCCTCGTCTGAACAGGGGATGATGCATGATAATGTCCAAACAACGCCGTCATTGATGATTACTTTCTTATACTTTATAGACAGATTTCACTTAATTTTTTTTTCACCTCAAAAACACACAAAGAAGGAACACAAAGGAATCCTTTGTGCACCTTCTTTGCCTTTGTGGTGAAAACTATTTGATCATACGTTTATTATACTATACGTCATTGTAAGGACTGAAAGCCTGTAATGACACCATTATTTAGACGTCTTTGTTTGTTTTCACACTGCCTCTTTCGCCCTTTCTCCTCTTTCATCCGTA
>JAIROC010000024.1 GCA_031257735.1 Bacteroidales bacterium
CTGCGGCTTTAAATATCGGCGTGATATTTAAAATAAAAGGTGTATCTTTGCGTCATAATTTAAAATATAAGAAAGAATACGTGGAAAATGAAACGGAGAATTATATTTGACGACTTGCAAACAAAACGTCAATCGAAACTTGGTCGGATTATTATACTTACCGGCGCACGACAAACAGGAAAAACAACAGCAGCACATCATTGTTTCACCGATTATACTTATCTGGCTGTGGACGATCCCGTACAGAGTAGCAACTTCCTGAAACTTACTTCTTCACAATGGAATGCGTTTTATCCACATGCGGTATTGGATGAAGTACAAAAAAATCCTGTGTTAATAGACAGCATTAAAGCAACGCATGAGCAGTTTGCCAATACACGTTATCTGCTGTTAGGTTCGAGTCAGTTCATGCTAATGAAAAAAGTAAAGGAAAGTTTAGACGGACGATGTGTTATTATGGAAATATCCGCTCACTTTGCCCGAACTGATGACAAAAAGTTTTGAAGATACCCTTGAGCAATCATTTTTTGTGCGATATGTAAACGGAAAACAGGATATTGACACGATTTTTCCTTCATTCAGATTAGATCCACAATATGTTACAAAAAAGAATGCTTGCGATTTTTACCTGAATTATGGAGGATACCCTGCAATAACCAATGAAAAATTAACAGAAGAGGAACGCAATGAATGGTTAAGAATGTATGTACGGACTTTTTTGGAACGAGATGTTCGTGATTTGGCTTCATTTCGCGATTTAGAACCGTTTATGAAACTGCAAAAATATCTGGCACACACCACAGGTACCCTGATAAATTATTCTTCCATTGCAAAAGAAACAGGCGTTACCGTGCCAACCGTACAAAGATATATACAATACATGGAAATTAGTTATCAGAGCCTTGCTTTACCTGCATGGTATGCTAATCCACTTAAAAAGTTAGTGAAGGCGTCTAAAATACATTTTTTGGATAGTGGAGTGTTACGCGCAATACTGCAAAAAAAGGATCGCTGACGGGTAATGAATTTGAAAGCGCCATCATATCTGAAATTTATAAACAGATTAAAACATATAAGTTACCGCTGACTTGTTATCATCTTCGGACACAGGATGGACGAAAAATTGATTTGCTGCTTGAAGCTGAAGATTACTATATTGCCATAGAAATAAAAATGACAGAACACATAAATCATACTGATGCGCGTCATTTATATGATTTACAAAGTATTTTAGATAAACCAATACGACAATCATTCATTTTATCGAATGATGATCAAGTTTATCATTTGAATGATAATATAACAGCAATGCATGCGACAGCATTTGTGTGCTGAAAGAATAATATATCTTAAAGTGAATAAAATCTGTCCGAAAAAAATATAGTAAGACAATATATTACATTGTATAATCGTTTGTTGGAAGGAAAAATACTCAATTGGCGCATTAAAACACATCAAAATTATTACATGTCTATTAGGATTTATTTATTTTTATTTGTCTTTGTCTTGTTACAGGGATGTAAGCCTGAACAAAAGACCAATCCAAATTTTAAGGCAACGCCATATAAGTTTGATATTCCTCTTTATTTTCCAACACTGCTTAATATCCCAGAAGATAATCCACTTACAGTAGAAGGTGTTGAGTTGGGGAGGTATTTGTTTTATGATGGGCGTTTGCGGGGATATACAGGAATAGATCCCGATTCTTTGATGAGTTGTGCTACCTGTCATCTTCAACAGTATGGTTTTGAATGTGGATTAAATCATCCTAAATATACTGACGGAAAAACTGTAGGAATTACAGGTATCCCTACGCCTCATGCAATGATGCCATTATTTAATTTGGCGTTTAATAATAATGGATACTTTTGGAATGGCATGATTTATAATGAAAATCCGAATTCACAGTTTCGGAATCTCGAAGATATTGTGCGTATGGGTATCATTGCGCCTCATGAAATGAACAGTGATATTGAGCGAAGTGTAAAAGCGATTGCATCTGTTAGCATATATCCACCTATGTTCAAAGCGGCTTTTGGAACAGAAGAAGTAACTGCAGAGAGAATACAAAAAGCTATTGCTCAGTTTCTACGGACCTTAGTTTCTTCCAATTCCCGTTTTGATCAATACATTCGCGGAGAAACGCAATTGACAAGTGAAGAATTACAGGGTTTTATTCTTTTTACGACAGAAGAGGGCGCTGATTGTTTTCATTGTCACGGAAGTAGTGGAAATTTGTTGATGACAACCAATTTGTATTACAACAATGCACTTGACAGTAGTTTTTCGGATTCAAGAGACAGATTTGCTGTAACGCTTCATGCGACAGATGTGGGGGCATACCGATCTCCGAGTTTACGAAACATTGCCGTTTCCGCTCCCTATATGCATGATGGACGTTTTAAAACTTTGGATGAAGTTATTGATTTTTATAGTGAAGGATTACATGTTTCTCCTTATGTTCATCCGCTTATGCATAAAATCAATGACGGAGGAGCAAGACTTACGCCCCGTCAGAAACAACAATTGAAAGCATTTTTGAATACATTAACAGACGATGATTTTCTTACCAATCCCAAATATGCCAAACCGACAGGATTGCCGTAAAAAACAAAACTCCAGACTTGTTATTGACAAGACTATCGTAAATGTATGTACTTGCAGAAAAGTGTATCTTTGCAGAAAATTATATTTATGTTGAGTTATAACATCAATGGGGAGGGGGAGAAGGAGATATTAAAACAGCTATATGATTTTTAATTTATACGAAAGAATGTATTAATTTCCAAAAAAAGACAGTATGACAAAAAATGAGCTTCTTCGACGTTTATCGGACATAGAATGGGATGATTTTGAAGTAAAAGGAGCATCTCATGAACTTCCAAAAAACATTTGGGAGACCGTTTCTGCATTTTCCAATACGGCGGGCGGATGGATTGTTTTGGGTGTCTCTCAAAAGGAAAAGACTTTTGAAATAACAGGCATCAAAGAACCTGAACGATTGGAACAAAATTTTACTACAGTATTAAGAAATCGCAATAAATTTAATGCGTTAATAACACCTAAATGTAGGAAATATGAAATAGACGGGTTTAAAGTATTGGCATTTTACATTCCTGCATCAGAACATAGACCTGTATATTACAATTCATTGAGCAATACTTTTATTCGAACGGCAAGCGGCGATCAGCGAGCTTCGGAATCAGAAATCAATGCAATGTTTAGAGATCAATTATTTGGCGTAATGTCTGCGCGACCGGTAGAACGAACTACGCTTAACGACTTGAACCGTACTACGCTTTATCGCTACCGCGATTATATGTCGCGCTTTAATCCTAGTTTACCTTACAATAAAATGCCTGATAGTGAGTTTTTAGAACGGATGCAAGTTACGGAAGACAATCATCTCACTTATGGAGGATTGCTTTTTATGGGAAAAAATCTTGCTATCAATAAGAGTTTTCCTGATTTCAGAATAGATTTACTGGAAATTCCGGGAAAATCATACGCCGATGCTGTAAATCGTTACACTTTCCGTTTGGAAGAACAGGAAAATTTGTGGGAATATTATTTTGCGATTATTGAACGATTAAAACGCCATGTAGATATGCCATTTAGGATGAATAGTCTTGGCATTGCTGTTGAAGATAGTCCACAGTTTGAGGCTGTTCGGGAGGCTTTGGTAAATATGCTCATGCACACAGATTATTTCAGCGTGATGAAATCACGTGTGAGGATATTTTCCAATCGTATTGAATTTGAAAATCCGGGCGCTTTTCCAAGACCAATAAATGAACTTTTGAAAAAAGATATATCCATACCTCGTAATCCTGTGCTTGCTAAACTATTTCGTTGCGCCAAACTTGCAGAAAATGCAGGTTATGGTTTTGACAAAATGCTTAATTGGGAAAAATCAACCCATACAACAGTTGTTTTTGAGAACACTATTGATATGTCATTGGTTATATTTCCTTTCGGGGAAAATATCATAGAAAAAGCAGCTGAAATAGAAAATACAGTAAAAATTGATACAGATATTATAAAGAAGACAAAAAAGGGGACAGAAAAAAATAGCAGAAAAGAGACTGAAAAGGTCACCAGAAAAAACACTGAAAAGGTTACCAAAAAAGCCACTGAAGATATTACTAAGAACATCGAAGATGTACCTGAAAGAGATACTGAAAACACTGAAAAAGTTACTCGAAAAAACATCGAAAAGGTCACCAAAAAAGATATAAAAAAGGTCACCAAAAAAGGTGTTGAAAAGATCATTGAAGAGGTTACTGAGAATCAAAAGACAGTATTAAATATTATTAATAAAAATCCTCGTATTACATTAAATGAACTATCCAAAATTGTAGGAATATCGCTCAGGAAAGTAAAAGAAAATATATCAAAACTCAAAACCAAAGGATTGCTTGAACATATTGGCTCTAACAAGGGAGGTTATTGGAAAGTTATAAAAAACAAAGATAATTAGTGTCTGTTTATAAAGTATAAAAAAGTATTCTCGCAACAATCAACGCCGTCATTGCGAAGGAGGTACGACTGAAGCACCCGTAAGAGCAGCGGAGCTAATTCCTGACAATTAATGCATTCTTTGGTTAGGGATTGGCTATGCCGAGTTCCACTTTGTTACGGTTGCTTTGCTGCGCTACCAATGACGAGATTATTCATTTTACACAGATTCAATTAATTGGTAATTGTATTTTTGAGCAAGTTTTTGCATAGTTTTTATTTCTCGTTGCATATTCTGTTGAGTATATTTAGCAGCACCCATTTCAACATAATCCATTCCATATGTGAGTGCATTGTAAAAGGCTATGGCGATCTTTCTTGCACCAGCCTTGATTGCAATATGAGCTCCCTTTTTTCCACACAAGCGTCTGATGAATGCTCCTATTGCATTATGTTTGCTGGTAGATAGTGCTTGTGCTGATTGTCGGAAAATCTCACCCGCAATGTTGCCTTTACCTGAATGTACCCTGCGCTTCATTTTTCCACTTTGCTTGCTTTTGGGCGATAAGCCCAACCAACTGACAAAATGCTTCACAGAAGGAAAGCGACTCATATCTGCTCCTATTTCACCTAACAAACGTAACGCTGTACTATCGTTAATTCCTGCAATTGTAGATAAATTTACACCATTGAATTGTTGTACCAATTTCATGTGTAGATCTTTTATTTCTGGATTATGATGTCGTGCTGGACATGATAGACTTTTTACCAATGGTTTTTCTCCTTTATCTTTCTGTGCATTCATCTCATCTAATAAATCTTCTATTTGTTTCTCTATGTTTCGAACAGAGATTTGATGTTCTTTCCACAAACGAAGATTTTCTTTGAGTAATGACAGATAACGTTCGTTATAGTTCCCACAAAGAGCTTTTTTTACATCTTCCTTTTTTTTAGTACGGATACTATTATGACAGAGATGTAGGAGTTGATCTACATCGCGTTCTCCTGAAAGAATAGCCTCTATCACTCGGAGACCACTTGCTCCATGTATCTGTGCTATCACATTGCGTAACTTGATATTCATCAATTCTAAATATTTTTGCATTTTGTTTACATAGGTACTTCCCATGCTTATCAAGTCAGAACGTTCGCGTACTAATATACGTAATTCTTTGAGTTTTCCTTCTGCTACTATGCTCTCTCGAAGTAATCCTGCTGAATACAATTTCTGTATCCAACAGGCATCTGTATCATCTCTTTTGCGACCTTTTACCTGTTGTACTTCTTGTGGATGTACCAAACATACGTGAAGCCCATAACTTTCTAACATCTCATACAAACTCATCCAATATACTCCAGTTGCTTCCATAGCTACCGATTCTATTCCTTTTTCTTTTAGATATTTACAACACTTTTTGTAATCTTCTGTGAAGGTCTTAAATGATATGCTCTCCTTGCCATCTATCGATACAAAAATATCCCTTGAGCCTATGTCTATCCCTGCTCCATGTGAATGAACTTTTGGAAATTCAATTACTTCTTTCTCTTTCATTTCTTCTTTCTTTTTACAAATTTTTTTTTATATTATTCGTGACTCGGAGGGTACAAAAGATGAATAATCATCGGTATTCTACCAAACGGGTATCCTTTTTATTTCTCAATAAATTGTCGTATCGCCAAAATTTGTTTAACCAGCTCCGAAGCAATTCTCGCATACAAGCACTTTCGCATTAATTCGTTAGGCTGCCACTGAACACGAATAGATAGTTTCAATAAACGTCATTTTCTTTTGTTTATTTGAAAGATATACCCGCTCGCAATGACGGTAAGGGGTTGCAATGACGGCGTTCGGACGAGGTTCTACCTCGTAAAAACAGCGTCAGCTCATTTTCAATTTCTGTTGTGGTTACAAAAAATCAAAATCCATTGAAAGAGAAAAACGAAGTAGCCCATAACAAGAGAAACCCCACGATAAACAAACATAAAATAAACATCAGTATCCATTTTACCCAAATAGAATATGGGATACGCGCCACTCCCAAACATCCTAATAAGACTCCTGAAGCTGGTGTTATCATATTAGTAATACCATCGCCAAATTGAAAGGCAAGTACCATTGTTTGACGGGAAATATGTACCATATCGGCGAACTGTGTCATAATAGGAATAGTAAGCGCCGCCTTTGCCGAACCTGATGGGATAATCAGGTTTAATGTGTTTTGAAATAAATACATGATAGCTAAAGAACCTGTTTCTCCTACATTTTCCATAGCATTGGACATGGAATACAGTATGGTATCTATTATTTTACCGTCCTGTAAAATAATAATAATTCCTCCTGCCAGCCCTACAATCAATGCTGCATTTATAATATCCTTACATCCTTCTAAAAATAATTTGAAGATGGCGTCAATGGAAGTCCCGTATGCTATCCCCGACGCTATCCCCAAAACAAAAAACAAGGTTGCTATTTCCATCACAGACCATTGATAACCCAACACGCCTGCGATAAGAAATAAAATGGTAAACAAAAGTAAATTCAAAATGAAAAACTGTACCCCTTTGCGTAATGAAATCAATCCCAATACAAAAAATAAACCTGTCAAAACAGGAATGACAGGCAAAGAATAAACGGTATTCGTTAAAGCAATATTGGTATACGTATGTGTTATTGAAAGGTAAATAAAGAAAAGCGCCAAGCCTCCAAAAACTAACCATGATGAATAAGTACGTTTGGGTTTGATAATTTCTTCTTCGGTAGTTATGTTGCTTCGGTTTCTCCAATAATCGTCTAACGTATACATGGGAGAAGATTGCGGATTTTTTTTCACTTTACGGGCATACCACAAAACAAATAAAATAGCAATCGTAGTAAAGACAACCCAACATAGAGTTCTATATTCTAATCCTGAAAAAGCAGGTAAATCAGCCAATCCCTGTGCGATGCCAATCGTAAAAGGATTGAATACAGCGCCTGCAAACCCAACATGAACCGCCAAATAACACATCGCAACGCCAACAATAGAATCATATCCCATAGAAATAGCGAGCGGAATGAAAATAATAACAAATGCTATCGTTTCCTCACTCATCCCAAAAACCGCTCCAAAGAGGCTAAACATGATCATAATACAAACAATTACAATAACATTTATGTTTGTTTTCGCAAATATTTTCATTCGTTGTATTTTTCCCATTGCGTTCAAGAAAGTTTTTATACCGATGTCGATTGCTTTTGTGTGATTAAATATCCAAAAAGCGCCTCCGACTATGAAAATGAACACAATAATGTCCGCCATTTTGACAAATCCATGAAAGAAGACTGAAAAAATTTGCCAAAGCTGAGGAGTGTTATCTACCTGATGATAAGAGTCAGGAACAACTATTTCTCTGGAAGAATTACCGAGCTGTATTGTTTCTCGAATAAAGGATCCTCCCGGAACAAACCATGTAGCGACTGCTGCAGCAATGATGATGAAAAAAACAAGCGTAAATGTGCTGGGAATAGTAAAAGACTTCTTCAATTTCATGACAGTGTTGATTTTAAACGATAATAAAATGATGTAAAGGCTACTTTCGATAGCCAATTTTTTTGCAAAGGTATCATTTTATTTATGAATAATAATCCAAGAAAAATGACGCTATATTCATTTGAGTTTAAGCCTACTAAAAAAAAAGATGTAATTTTTTTTCGATTTTCTGCGGCTCCAATGTCAAAAAATTGTACTTTTGCAGCACGGAAATTTAAAAATGTAAACTTATGAACATTGAAGAGAAAGTAATAGCAATTGTTGCAGACAAACTTGGAAGAGACGTAGCGGAAGTTACTCCTGAAAAAAGTTTTGTAAACGATTTAGGTGCAGATTCGTTGGATACGGTAGAACTTATTATGGTTTTTGAAAATGAGTTCAAAATAAAAATCCCTGAAGATGTACAGGAGAAAATTGCAACAGTAGGCGACGCTGTTAACTTTATTACGGAATCCTCAAAATAATTCTGTTCTTTATGGAATTACGCAGGGTTGTAATAACGGGATTAGGAGCACTTACTCCAATTGGAAATTCTTGTGATGAATATTGGAAAAATTTACTTCTTGGGGTAAGTGGGGCTGGTCCCATAAGTCGGTTTGATGCGACTTTGTTCAAAACACGTTTTGCGTGTGAGGTGAAAAATTTTGACATTCTTAAGTACGTAGATATAAAAGAGTCAAGAAAGATGGATTTATTTGCGCAATTTGCTATCGCCGCGGCTCACGAGGCGATGGAAGATTCTAAGATAGATTTATCTTCAGCAGACCTTGAACGTGCAGGAGTGATTTGGGGAACAGGTATTGGTGGCTTTACTACTTGTGTTGAAGAAATGAATGCCTTTGCACATGGAGATGGCACTCCCCGATACAATCCTTTTTTCATCCCGAAAATCATTGCAGATATTGCAGCTGGTCAAATTTCTATAATGTTTGGATTGAAAGGTCCAAATTATGTAACAACATCAGCTTGTGCTTCTGCGGCAAACGCAATAGCAGATGCCTTTAATATCATTCGATTAGGGAAGGCTGATTTTGTTATTACGGGAGGAAGCGAAGCGCCAATTAGTGTTGCAGGAGTCGGTGGATTTAATTCTATGCAAGCAATATCTACACGCAATGACAGTCCAACTACAGCATCCCGTCCTTTTGATAAAGATAGAAATGGATTTGTTATAGGGGAAGGAGCTGGAGCTTTAATTGTTGAAGAATTGGAACATGCGATTAAAAGAGGCGCCAAAATATATGCAGAAATAGGTGGTTGTGGACTGTCTTCTGATGCATATCATATTACAGCGCCTCAACCCGAAGGTAAAGGCGCTTTTTTGGCAATGAAAAATACTTTGAAAGAAGCTGAATTGCCTATCGAAGCTGTAGACCATATCAATACGCATGGTACATCTACACCTCTTGGTGATATTGCTGAAGTAAAAGCTATCCAAACTCTATTCGGAGAGCATGCTTACAACATCAATATTAATTCTATTAAGTCTATGATTGGTCATCTCTTGGGCGCTGCGGGAGCTGTAGAAAGTATTGCTACAGTATTGACAATATTTCATGATATTGTTCCTCCTACAATTAATCACTTTGAGGATGACGAAAATATAGACAATAAATTAAATTTTACGTTTAACCGGGCGCAGAAACGTATTGTGAATGTTGCCATGTCAAATGCTTTTGGCTTTGGCGGACACAATACCTCTTTATTATTTAAAAAATATAAAGAGTAGCCTACTTTTTTGACGGATGTGTTTGGAAGAAAGAAAGACCCTTTTAGACAGTATATAAAAAATCTTTTAGGCTTTGTCCCAAATGATTTAAGTTTGTATGAACAAGCTCTGGCGCATCGTTCCATTACAGGGAATACGACTAATAATATTAAACCTAATAATGAACGGTTGGAGTATTTGGGCGATGCAGTTTTAAGCGCTGTGGTTGCTGATTTTTTATATAGAAAATATCCTTATGGAGATGAAGGTTTTTTGACCAATTTACGTTCTAAACTCGTCAGTCGGGAACATTTAAACAAGTTAAGTCGAAAAATTGGATTGGATGTTTATATCAAAAAGAACAATATCAATTTAAACTTATCTCGTTCCGTTAATGGAGATGCTTTTGAAGCATTTATTGGCGCTATGTATTTGGACAAGGGATACAATTTTTCCCGTAAAATTATCATTAGACGTATCTTGGGAATTTATATTGACATCGACGCCTTAGAGAAAATGGATACCAATTACAAAGGTAGATTACTTATTTGGGCACAAAAACACAAAAAAACGGTTGAATATAAAGTGCAGCAAAAGCAAACAACACCTCACAGGCAAAAACAATATGTAGTTCAACTCTTCATTGATAATCAATTTATATCCGAAGGATGTGATTTTACCATCAAAGGAGCAGAACAACATGCTGCAATGTATGCATGTGAAGACTTGGAATTATGAATTATGAATTATGACCCGAAGCGAAGCGGAGAGCAGCGTAGCTAATTATGAATTATGAATTATGAATTAGGCTGACGCACGAAACCGCCTAAACAACGCCGTCATTGCGGGTCAAGCCCGCAATGACGGTGTCTATTGTTACGGGCGTACTTTTCACAGCCTCTATCTTCGCGCGAAATTTCCTGAAAGTTGCGCAACTCTCTACTCTTCCATTGCCGACAATTCTGCTACTGTCAGCTCAAAATCGCGTTCAGTTTCCAGCGCTTTGTTGACAGCTTCGTAATAGTATTCTATCTCTTGAAGATAATTCAATAGGGATATTTCGCCAGCGTCTAAGGCTTTTTTCAACAGAGGTTCATTTCCATAAAGAGAAAGTGATTGCCTGACTTTTTGCGTGTTCTGTTGTAAAGTAAGGGCTTTGAGGTAAAGATTTCGGAGACGACTATAGACTTGCATTTTATTGTCTTCCAAAGCAAATTCTGTTGCCGAGACCTGCGCCTTTGCCTGCTTGACATTGTTTTTATTTCCCCAAAGAGGAATAGACATACTTACAGTTACGCCTTGAAAATGTTCGCCTGTTATCTTTTCGCTCATGTATCCCGCCGAAAATTTAGGCAAACCCAATGCACGATTTAACTTTACCTGTTGCCTGTTGATTTCAATTTGTCCGTTTAAGTATTGCATCGCAGGACTTTTTGCTTCCACTTGTGTATACCATTCGTCAAAGTTGGACGGCAAAGTAGTGGTTGGATAATCGTTATTTGAAAATGCAATATCTTTTCCGCCGTTGAGTCGTTTCAGTTCCGCAAGAAGCGCTGTTTGTTCAGTTTCAATTTCCAAGATTTCTGTTTGAATAGCAGTGAGATTAAGTTGAGCTTTGTTGTTTTCCAGAATATTCGTTTCACCCTTTTCCAATTTAACTTTGTAGGCAAGGGCAATACGTTCTGCGTTCTGTAAACGCGCCTCATATTCTTTGGCAAGAGCATTGTAATAAATTAATTCGATACAAATTTGTTTTGCCGACAACAATAAATACATTCGTTCGGACTTGTATGACATTTCGGTATTTTCATTCTGTAAATTGGCAATCTTACTGCGATAGACATAAACAGTAGGAAAATCAAACGACTGTTGAACGCTGACGTCTGTACGATTTCCTGTCAAAGCGGGACTTCCCCAGAGATAATTAAATGCCACCTCCGGATTATCGGGATAAATACCTGTCCGATTATTTAGTTTCTGTGATTTCATTTGCTCGCGTAAAGCTGTGAGCGTCGTATTATTTGCTTCTATTTGTTGTAAAACGGTTTTGTATTCGTTTTGCGATATGGCGAAAAATCCCGCCGATAGAAACATCATGCTAAGAATTAACTTTTTCATTTCTTTGTTTTCTTTTTTGGATTAATTCATATAAAACAGGGATAATATAAATGTTCAACAGGGTTGAAGTAAGCAGTCCGCCAAGTACTACTACCGCCATTGGACTTTGAATTTCATTACCGGGTTTTCCGCCTTGAAAAACAAGTGGAATAAGCGCCAAAGCTGCTGTGAGCGCTGTCATCAGAATAGGATTTAATCTGTCGAGCGACCCATTCAAAACCGTTTCTTGAAGCGACACATTTTCTTGTTGCATGTGTTTGTATTTCGAAATAAGTAAAATACCATTGCGCGTAGCAATGCCAAACAATGTGATAAAACCGATTATGGAAGGAATACTTACTATATCCGAAGTGAAAAAAATAGCCAACACTCCGCCAATAAGCGCCAATGGAAGATTGAGCAAAACAATAGCCGAAAGCGTGATGTTTTTAAATTCCATATAAAGCAACAGAAAAATAATACAAATCGCCAACAAAGAAGCAATCAGCAAAGTGCGTGAAGCGTTTTCTGCGCTTTCAAACTGTCCGCCGTACTCTATACGATAGCCTTCAGGGAGCGTGATGTCTTCATTGATATTCTTTTTTATATCGTCTACCACACTTTTTAAATCCCTTCCCGATACATTGGCAGACACAACAATTTTACGTTGTACATTTTCATGCGAAATAGCATTGGGTCCCCCCGTAGAAACAATATCGGCAATTTCTTCCAAAGGAATTTTACGTCCGTTTCCGATGTCGATAAGAGCGGATTTCACACCGTCAATGCTTTCGGTATAGTTTTTATTCAATCGCAATACAAGGTCAAAACTGCGTTGTCCCTCGTAAATATCGGCTAACTTTTCACCGGCAAAAGCAAGATTGATAAATTCATTAAATTCTTCTATCGTAATACCGTATTTCGCCAACATGCCCCGATTAGCGCGTATCTGCAATTGCGGTGTTTCCGTTTGCTGTTCAACAGATACGTCTACCAAACCGTCAATGTCTTTTATGGAGTTTTGAATTTGGTTACCCATCATAAACAGACTGCTTAAATCTGTCCCGAATAATTTAATGGCAATATTAGCTCGCGTACCAGAAAGCATGTGATCGATACGGTGTCCCAAAGGTTGCCCGATGGTAATCCCTATACCCGGAATATCAGCAAACGTTTCTCTAACTTCAAGCATAAAATCTTCACGTTCCCGCTTTTGCAATCTAAAATTAACGTCTATCTCCGAACTGTTGGTTGCTTGAGAATGTTCGTCCAATTCGCCCCGTCCTGTACGTCTCGCCGTAGCTGTTACTTCGGGAATTTTCAACAGTTCGTTTTCCATTAGATTTCCCAAACGATTGTTCTCTTCCAAAGAAACACCCGGTTTGGTTACTGCCGAAATAACCAATGACCCCTCGTTAAATTCGGGCAAAAAACTTTGTCCCATTGTAAAAAATAAAATTACCGAAAGAATAAATACGACAAAAGTCGGATACAAAACTTTCTTCTTGTTACGCAATACCCAAGCCAAGGAAGAACCATAACCCGCCGTAAGTTTGCGCGTTAGCCAACTGTCTTTTTCGTTTTTGGTTAAATATTTGTCACTTGATAACATCATTTTACACAGTAAAGGCGTTACCGTCATAGCCACAATCAACGACATAAAAAGCGACACAATATAGGCAATACCCAAGGGTTTTAACATACGTCCTTCCATGCCCGAAAGGAAAAACAATGGAATAAAGGCTACAATAATAATAAAAGTTGCATTCAAGATAGAAGCGCGGATTTCACGCGAGGCTTCAAACACTACTTGCAAAACGGGTTGTCGGTCGCCTGATGACAAACGATGATTTTGCCGCAAACGTTTATACACATTTTCCACATCAATAATAGCATCGTCCACCAATGAACCAATGGCAATACACATCCCGCCCAAGGTCATCGTATTGACGTTCATCCCCAATAAGTATAAAATAATGATGCTCCCCAATAAAGACAAAGGAATGGCAATAACGGAGATGAGCGTGGTACGAAAACTTCCCAAGAAAAGGAAAAGAATAATCACCACAAACAATGCCCCTTCCACCAAAGCGCTTCCAACATTATTTACCGATGCTTCGATAAAATCAGCTTGTCGGAAAATTTTGGTATCCATCTGCACATCGGCAGGAAGCGACTTTTGAATTTCAGTCAGATTACGTTCAATATTTCTGGTAACATTGAGCGTATTAATATTGGGTTGCTTCGAGATGGATAAAATGACGGAAGGCTTGCCATTTTGCGAAGCATAACCTAATTTAACAGCGCTCCCGATAACAACTTCGGCAATATCAGATACTACCACAGGTTTTCCCTGAACGGTTTTAATAAATGTAGCGCCCAAGTCTTCCAAATCATTGGTACGCGCAATTCCCCGTAAAGCATATTCATTACCGTAATCGCGTATCACGCCGCCTGTTGAATTTAGGCTGAATGTACGTCCTGTTTGCGCTAATTCATCCATACTCACATTGTAAATATCCATTTTTTGCGGATCGGCAAGAATTTGATATTGCTTGTAATCACCGCCGATAATGGTTACTTGAGACACGCCGCCCGTAGCAAGAATAGCAGGTTGTACTATCCATTCGGCTATTGTGCGTAAATCCATGAGAGAAGTTGTATCAGATTGCAATCCGATAAAAAGAATTTCTCCCATAATACTCGATTGCGGCGCAAGAACAGGAAGAACCCCATCAGGTAAAGCGTCTGAAAGCGTTACCATCTTTTCACTGACAATTTGACGGGCTTTGAAAATATCAGTTCCCCAATCAAATTCAATCCATACGAAAGAATATCCCTGCATGGAAGCCGAACGAACACGACGTACATCTGTCGCCCCATTGACAGCCGTTTCGATATGGAAACTTACAAGACGTTCAACTTCTTCGGCTGACATACCTTCTGCGTCTGTCATTACAACTACTGTCGGCGCTGTGAGGTCAGGAAATACGTCTATGTCCATCTTTTGTGATACATACACGCCCCCAACTATCAATAACATCGCTCCCAACAACGTAAATAATCTGTTGTTGAGAGAAAATTTAATGATCTTATTCATCATATTTACTTTTTTATTTTATTATTTATTACATACATACTACCTTTTCCTTTCCCCAACATGTCCAAAACCTGCTCATTGCGCAAATATTGTAAATCTTTTTTCAATGTAGCAAGCGAGATTTCAGGAAATCGAATGGACAAATCACCTGTCTTTATCGGTTGATTTTCCGTAATATATTCTCTGATTTTCTTTTGTCGTTCGTTTAAATAAACTCCTTTCTGTTTGAAGAGATTGTATTTCTGTTCCAACTTTTCGGTTAGTGATTTCAGACTTTCCAAAAAGAAAAACAACCATTGAGAAATTTGCTCATCCTTCGTATTACGGTTTCGTTGTCCGTTCATTAAGGCTTTGTAGTATGCTTTTTTGTTTTGTTCAATATGGTTTTCAAACGAGATATACTGTATAAATTCATATTTATTTTGTAACAGGCAAAGTGTTGTGAGCAAACGTGACAGTCGTCCATTGCCGTCTTGGAAAGGATGTATACTCAAAAATTCATAAATGAACAACGCTATAATGATAAGCGTATGAATTTCTTTTGCAATAAATTGCTCATTGATCCATTCCAACAGTTCACGCATTTCACTTTCAACCAAAATTGGATTCGTAGTAACAAAGATAGTACTTTGTTTACCTGTCGGATAAGTGGCTACAACTTTGTTTGACAAATATTTGTAATTACCGCGATGTCTTTCATCTTTTGTACTGTGTTTGAGTAATAAATGATGTAATTGCTTGATATAATTTTCCGACAGTTTTATATCGGTATAGTTTTCATAAAGCAATTCCAAAACCTCGTAATATCCAATAATTTCCTGTTCATCGCGTGTTTGCATTTCAGTTATATTGATATTCTTCAGCAGTTCCTCTATTTTTTTGTCGGTAAGCGTAGCGCCTTCGATGCGAGTTGATGAACCGATACTTTCAATAGTCGCAATATAGCGTAATTCTTTGAGGTAACGATTTTCGTTTTCTTCCAACACATTCCACTTGCCATTAAAAGCATCAATAGCGCCAATTAATCGCATAATTTTTTGATTTACTGAAAAATCAAAATGTAATTTCCTTGAAAACTTATCCATATTGTATTTGTATGATATTCAAATATTGAAAACACAAAGATACGAAATATCCGTATTGTATCCATATTATATCCAAAAAAATTAATGAGTATGTCCCGAATGAGCGTCCAACGAACCTGCGGCTTGCGCTAACTTAACCAATATAGCTCCTTTTCCAACAACACGTTCGCCTTCCGTCAAACCTGCCTTTATTTCCGTACGAAAACCGTCTGTAGCGCCTTTCTTAATTGAGCGTTTCTCGAAAAATTCAGGCGTTAACTGCACATACACAAAATAGTTACCCATTTCCTCAACAATAGCTTCGTTGGGAACAGTGAGCGCTTTTGCATTGGTTTGGGTTTTGATATAAACTTCTACAAAACTACCCGACAACAATCCAGCCTTGTTCGTAAGTTGAAATATCACGGGAATAAGCGGATTGGCAATGTCGGTAGATTTCCCAAAAGAAACCACGCGACCGTTCAGTTCTTCAAGCGTATAGGTGCGATTGGTTTCCATTACGCGAATATTTGCCGATGTAATACTGCTTAACATATCGAAATACTTGGGTTGCAATTCAGCTTTTATTAACAGATCACGATTTTGCGACACCACCAAAACCGCTTGTCCCGCTTCGGCATATTCCCCATTACGAACAAGTACGCGTGTAACAAACCCACTGATAGGCGAAGTAATAAGCTGTTTTCCTGATGTGAAATTTTTACGCAGATTGTTATAGACAGCTTCGGCGCTGGCAAATTCGGTTTGCGCTTTCAGTAAATCGCTTTGTGAAACGATATGTTCCTTTGCCAATTCCTGTTTACGATTGTATTCAGCTTTAGCACGATTGTATTCGTTTTGGGCTTCGGCATAACGTACCGAAAGATTATTATCAGCCATGCCGCTACCGTCAATGGAAAACAATGATTGTCCTGCTGTAACAGCTTTCCCGTTTACAACATCATTATTTGGAAAAAGAACAATGCCGCTCACTTTGGCAGTAATTGTCCGTTCATCTCCCTGCGAAGGTTGAATTTGCGCTATTGTCCGAATGATTTGTCCAAAAGGTTCACAGCGGGCTTCATCAGTAGAAAAATCTACTCTCCAACTTTGTTCTTTGGTAAAAACTGTTCCGTTACTGTTTGTTACTGCTGCATCAGCTGCTTCATGTTGTGCTTCGTGGAGGTCGGTATATACTTTAATATTGTGAATGATAATTTGCGAAACACTATCGGCAGTCTGAATATCAAATATCAATTTGCCTGTTCCAGCTGTTGTTGGCTGTAAAGCAAAGTTATAAATACCCGGACGCACAGGTTGATCAAGCGTTTGCCGTATCCCGTCTGTTCCGACAATCAGACTTGCGGTAACAGTACTGTTTTCTACAGGCTTAAAGTTTTTTAGCGAAGAAAAATGTGCCAAAATATCACTCGTCTCCCCGACAACCAAAGGCGTTACTTCGGCAAAAACTTCAAAGTCGCTGTTATATGCCGTCAATTGGAGATTTTCATCATGGGTGCATTCTTCTTTTTCGCTGTTACGCGAATTACACCCTACTAAGGCGATTGCCATAAAAATCGCCATGATTATGCTGTATCTTTTCATTTTTTTTCGATTTAATGCGTATGATTATGTTCTTTGTCATGATCGTGTTCATGTTGTACAGCATTTGCCTCAACAGTATGACTGTCGGCTTCCACTTTAAAATTTTCCTGATTTGGCGTTGATTGTCTCGTTGTTGTATGTTCTTCACACGCCGAACCGTTTTCGTGAGTATGTGTGTCTTGCTTATTGCCAGAACAGGCGACACATAAAATGAACCCACATAAAATCCCTGAAAATACTATATTCCTAATTTTTAATTTCATTTTTTACTGATTTTTTAATTGTTTATTAATAAATAAATTGGATAGTATACACACACTTCTTGTATGTATTTTAAACACTATAAGTGTCTTTGAATAAAGAAAACCGGAAAAATCAGCAAACCGGCGGCGCTCTCAATCCGAGAGAATGAGAGATATATTCAATTTGAAAAGTGAGGATGTATGGTTTTTGTCTGAACGGAAAGTTACCCGTGTCTGTTATTTCCGTAATCGGATCAACCGAAAACAAAAATAACAGACGAGGTAACAACTGATTAAAATGAAAATTAAAATTATAATCAACCGATTTGAACAACTGCTCATCCTTGTTTAGCTTAACATAAACTTGCGTCAATAAACAGGAAGCTGCATCATCATGTTCATCTGTTTTGTCGTTCTCATGAAGCGCTACTGTATGATCATAGTAATGGGGAATAACAACATGACCCAATATAATTATACTGGGTATCAATAAAAAAAATAAAGCTATCGTTCTTTTTATGCTATTCTTCACTACTAAAATTTTATGGCTGCAAAATTACTAAATAAATTTGAATAATCATAATGTCTAAACAAAAAAAATTACATTTTGTTTTAGCCCTTTGTTGATAAAGAAACAAAATGCGAATGATCAATATCAAAACATCTGACTTGGCACAGATTGGATTGTCGTGATTTCAATAGTTGTTTTAATCTGCACTAATATTTGCTATATGTCTCTGCGGGACTTTCAGTCAATATCAAGTTTATTCGCGGCAATATCAATTTTTGATACTATTTTTATAAATCGTTTGTTATTAGTTTCTATATCTGTCTCAAGTCAGGAGTTCTGAATCCTCTTTCTGAATAAGAAATTTCTCCTTCTAAATAGTGTCTGTCCGAAAACGCATAAATTCATTTGTTCAATGTATAATTGTAATCAGAGAATAACGGTAAAGGGCTGAAAGCCCGCAATCAATAGCACAGGGCAACGCCCTGTGT
>JAIROC010000055.1 GCA_031257735.1 Bacteroidales bacterium
TTTGCATTGAAGTCGGCAACCACTTTACTACGGCTATCGGAGGAGTAAAGTAAGTAGTTGTCTGGGTTGTAAGATTCCCTTTCAACATCCGACTTTATTTTAAATCCTGTTAATACCCATTGTTCACTTTTTCCACTTTTATCTTTTGAAATAATTGCAATATAGTCTCCATAAGTTAATTCAACTCTTCCTTGTTCACCTCTATACCTATTTGTAGAAATACCTTTTGATAAAACTTCATTTATTCCAAATAAAGTTTCAACTACATTATTCCTTCTAACCATCTTCTTGCTATAATATGCTCTAATCCAAAATCATCTTTATACTGTTTTTCTACTGTTCCTGTTTCTCCACTATAAATATTAATACTACCTATCTCTATATTATTAACACTACCTAATAAACCTGTTTTTCCTTTAAAAAATGACTGTAAAATTTCTAAACCTTTTATTGTTTCTAATATATTTTCCCAATCTCCAAACCATTTTTTAAACCCTCGTCCGAACGAGGTAGAACCTCGTCCGAACGTGAGATTTATAATATATATCAAGAACAGGAAGAAGAGCAAATGAATAATAAGGTAATAAGGTAATAATATATAGGTGCAATCCATTGCTACTAAGGCTATTTGTTGGGAAAATAAGGTTGGGAATAAGGTTTTCTTGCGTCAGCCTAACTCATAACTCATAATTCATAATTCATAATTCATATATGGGAAACGTTTACTTGATAAATAGAATTTTACCTGCTTGTCGTTCTTTACCTGTTTCGTCATTGACAAAAACAAAATAGACACCCGTTGCAGCTTTTTCACCATTGAAACGTTTGCCATCCCAAACGGCAGTACCTCCGTCTGAGGCTGTTCGGTAAACAAGTCCGCCGAATGCATCCGTAATTTTCACTTCTGATTTTTCTTTTAGTCCCGATATACTGATATATCCATCAAAATCTTCTCTGACAGGATTAGGGAATATTTTCAATTCTTCGTATTTTTCTTTTCCGTCCGTTGCCGTATACCGAAAGGAAATCAAACCTCTATCTGTTCCAAAATACACTTCTCCTGATTCTCCATCAATCTCTATGCTCAATATCACATTGGACAAAAGTGGACTGTTCTCCATCGTAAAATGAAAAAGTTCTTGTTTACCATCTGCAGACAATAAAAATACACCTGAATTGTCTGTTCCTATCCATTTTCGATTAGCGGCATCTACTTTAATGTATCGGACAGCTTCAGCGCCTAATACAAGTTCCGTAAGACTGTCTTTTGTAACATAAACAGGTTCGGGCAATATATTTGGATTGGTAAATAATTGTGAAGGATTATAATATACTTTTATGCCTTTATCTGTCCCCAGCCAAATTTTACCATCCTTATCTTCTGTCACAGAATAAATATTATTAAAGGAACCTTTATCTTCGGGAAGCGACAAATTCAGTTGAGCCCATGAGGTATTGGATATTGTACCCGCAGGATTGAAAACAATCAATTTCTTTTCTCTCTCACAGAGCAACCATAAAATATTACGACTGTCAATAAATATCTTTTCCAAATATTGTATTCCGCCCGGAACAGCAAATGATTTCCATGTTCCATCAGCCATACGTACAACTAAAGGACTACTAACCCCCCAATTTCCAAGCCATAAATTATTATTTTTATCAAACACAGGAGATGTTGTACGTAATGTACCTCCACCCATCGTATCCAGAGAAGAATTGGTCATATTAAAATTTCTGACCATTGAATTATCCTTATATTCAAATACACCCTGAACAAACGAAGTTGCAAACATAACGGACTTATCATAAGGCGCTATGGCAACACCAATAAGATCGTAAACGCCATCATTGGGAATGATAGACCACCATTCATTTTCCAAAGCGCTCATATATCCGGGCGCCCAATTAGGTATCCAATCTTTCATAATGGTATGCGCTACAACCAATTTAGCATTTTTCCAAGTCATGGCAGCCACAGCGCCCTGTTCAGGACCCTGAATATAGCGATGATGAAGCTCACCTGAATATCCTTCCGAAATACCATCACCCGAAACAATATATAATCTGTCGGTACTGCCACAAACGGCTGTAATGGGATTAATACATTTATAATAGGGCATATCTTTATCTATATTGAGGGCGCTGGGATTGACGCTGTAACACTTTACTCCCGTATTTGTTCCCACAATCAATTTATCGAAAGAAGAACGTATAAACAGGTATCTATAATTTGTATCATATTCATTAAAACTGAAGGAAGTATCTTTTTCCCATACATTGTTTTTACAGGAATAAATAACATTCTCACTTTGATAAACAGGGGTAGTTCCGCCAATGACAATTGTTTGCGTATCTGTTTTCATTAGATACAAATCATTATTGAGAGAAGCTAATTGTAGAAAACAGTCATTGTTAGGCGTATTGATATTTGTAATCAGTTCCCATGTTGCGAAGTCTTTTATTCTTGGATTATCTATTTTATTTTTGAAGAGAGCATAATCTGTTGCAGCATAGATAATACTGTCTTTTGTAAGAAGTAAATCTCTGATTGGATAATTCTGATTGTTTTGACGAAAAAACCATGTGTCCACAACACTTTTCTTTTTCAAATCCAAAACCAAAACTCCAAAGCCACATGCCAAATAAGCATATTTATTATGGGTTAAAATAGCGTATATCGTTTTATCTCCTGTTATTTGTTTGTTATACAGATCAGGAATATTTGAAACACTTCCATTGTGATAGAGGTCTATATTAGAATTTCGATAACAGATGATCAATGTTTTAGTTGTTTGATTTGCTCGCAGACATTGTATTCCTACATCGCTCAATCCCTCAACTTTGCCTATATGACGTATAGAATTATCAATTAGGTTAATACTTACAACACTGCTTTGCGAAGCGTAATATAGATTGTTATCAATTCTGTCCACATCACAACCCGCGCTGTAATTAAAATATGTTTTCCATTTTCCAACAGCCACTTGTGATTGACTGTACACAAACGCAGATGTCAAAATGATTACAGCTATAATTAGTCTCTTTATACACATATTAAAATAGATTACAATACTTTACTTTAACTTGTTTTTTTACATTTTATTGTGAATGTCGAAAGAAAGAGAAGGCAGAGAACGAAAAGGAAGAAGATAGGCGACAACTTCGTTTCGCTCGCAATAATGGTGTTGTTGATTTTTTTGTTCTTTCGTACCATCATGCTTTTGTACTTTTACAACGAGTTATAATTTTTTCCAAGCCAATGAAAGATATTGTTAATCACAATTTTTATCCGCTTTTCAAAAGCTTCTTCCGTTGCGTATCCTATATGAGGAACAAGTACACAATTGGGAGAATGGAGCAAAGGATGATCTTCCGATAGAGGAGGTTCTTGTTCAAAAACGTCAATTCCTGCGCCAGCAAGTTTTTTGTTAATAAGCGCTTCTGCCAGAGCGTCCATGTCTACAATATTACCTCTTGCCGTATTGATTAGAATAGCATCTTTTTTTAACAGAGATAATTTTTCCCTGTCAATCAGATGAAAAGTTTCAGGAGTAAGTGGAAGATGCAACGTAACAATATCAGAAGAAGCCAACAAATTCTCAAGAGAGACATGAGGAATGGAAAGTACATTTTTGTTTCTATTACACGCGATAATATTGCATCCCAACTGTTGTAATGTAATGGCTACCTGCGTACCAATAGCTCCCATACCTATAATTCCTACCGTTTTTCCGTGTAATTGTCTTCCAAGAAAACAGTTACGTGTTCCCTGTTTTCGTATTTGCGCATCCAGCGAAGTAATATGTCTATACACATCCAATATCAAACCTATTGTCAACTCGCATACAGCAATTGTGGCATAGCCTGCAGCATTGACAACATGAATATGATGCTGATGACAATAATTCAAATCTATATGATCCAAACCTGTAAAAGCAACTGAGAGCATTTTCAATCGGGGACACTGCAATAATACGTCTGCATGCAATACAATATTGGAAACAATGACAATATCTGCATCTTTCATCCTTGTTACGAGAGAGTGATTGTCTTCTTTTCTATCTGCATAGTAAACAAAATTATGTCCCAAATACTTGAAACGGGTTTGTATTTCCTCGACCTTTTCTATAGAAAGATTTAGAGGTTCTACAGCTACTATTTTCATGATTTAAAGTTACATATTAATCAATAGGAATATCGTCAAGGGATAGAAAATGGTCAAAATCAAACAGAGTATTAATAGAACGATTAGCAATAACGCTTCCTATCACGGTAGCGAAAAGACGATCTATAGACAGGACTGTAATTTTATCAGTTTTCCGACGTAAGGGAATGGAATCGGTAACAATGACTTCTTGCAATTTTGATTTTTCTATATCATCAATTGCATTTTTAGAAAGAACAGGATGTACACACATAGCGCTCACGCTTTTTGCCCCAAGTTCGTCAATCATATTTGCAGCCTTACAGATAGTTCCTGCTGTATCAATGATGTCATCAAGTAGAATTACGTTTTTATCTTTGACATCACCTATTATTTGCAGACTACCAATTTCGTTTGGACGTGGACGCTGTTTGAAACCAATAGCTAAATCGGCGTTCAAATATTTTGCATACATAGCGGCTCTTCGCGTACCTCCCGTATCAGGAGAGGCAATACACAAGTCTTTGATCTTTCTCTTTTTCAGATGAGGTAAAAATAAACGAGAAGCAAAAAGATGATCTACCGGAACATCAAAAAAACCTTGTATTTGGTCAGCATGTAAATCCATTGTAATAATTCTGTCGGCTCCTGCGGCAGTAAGCAAATTTGCCACCAGCTTTGCGCCTATTGGTACGCGAGGTTTATCTTTTCTATCCTGACGTGCATAACCAAAATAGGGTATTACGGCGATAATTTTATGAGCAGATGCTCTTCGTGCTGCATCCATCATGTATAGCAATTCCATTAAGTTATCCGCAGGAGGAAAAGTAGATTGCACAATAAAAACATCACACCCTCGCAATGTTTCGGAATAAGAGGGTAAAAATTCTCCATCATTAAAAGTCATGACTTCTACTTCTACTAATTTCTGGTTACACACTTTTGCTATTTTTGCTGCAATTTCATAAGAGGCTCTACCTGCTGCTATTTTGATTGTTCTCATCTTTATTTGATACTAATTTTATTTTGCTGCAAAAATAGCAAAAAATATTCACATATTCCGAGTTATGAATCGTTTTTTTCGGTGAGTGAAAAACACAAATGAGAGCGTAAAAAGTAAAATCAAATTCATGTCATGAAATGAAGCTGTATTATTCTTTGAAAGAATTTGAAATAAAAAGATGACAAATAGTGTATTGTGTAGGATATGATAGTTTTTAATTCTTGCAGATACATAGTTATACATTATATTTGTTCCACCAACTCTTTTCTCACCAATTTCCAAGCTGCTTCTTTGTCATACTCCACTCCTTGTTTTAATACCATCCGAATATCTTCTATAAATTCTGTATCCATCATTTTCACACTCATATTGGCAAGAAACTGTTTTTGCGTAGGAGGATTATCTACGGCATGTTCCATGTGAACTTTATAGCAATGAATAACCTTTTCGGTATCAATACTCAAATGAGTCAATGCCCAATAGAGGTCGAACAGGTCGCGTCCTTTCTTGCGTTGATACAAGGCTCTCAATTTTGTTCCCAACAGTTCTTCTATTTCATATCCGGTAATATAACATTGCCCCGAAAACCCATGACGATGCAGCTCTCCATTCTTCTATATATCGTTGTGGTATCATAAGTCACTCTCAATCTCCATATTTTTGATTATTTTCCACTTGTGGTCTATGTTTCCTTTTTTTTCCTTTTGAGGCGAAAGCGGGACAGGAAAGCAGTTTCTTTCGTTCAAAACTTTATACAATAAATCCGATAGTTTTTCTGTCAAAACTTCTTTTTCCAGAATGTATCCCAAACGCTGTATGGCAGCCGTATCGGGATATTGCTTGGCAATTTTCAGAAGCGCTGAAATCTTCATTTCTTCCGCTAATTCCTGTAAGATAGTAGTAATGCGGTTTATTCCAAATTTATGGATATATTCAAAAAGCTCTAATGCCGTCAGTTCTGGTGATGAAATATTGATATAACCCACGGGTGTTTTTCGCTGAATGATACCCTCCTGTATAAATTTCTGTTTAGAAAAGAAGACGATTTTCAGTTTATCTATACTTCGTGGGGCAGGACTTTGGGTGATTACGGTATATCCCATCGGTTGTTGATGTGCAGCGCCATACAATGCTGCCGCTGACAACAAGCCAACATAATATGGTTTCTCAAGCATTTTCATCAAATCGTCAAGAAACAGATAGGGCGGAAGCATCCCTTGCCTTGAATATTCCGGTGGGATAATCACATAAAAACCTTGACGAATAAACGCTATCTCCTTTTTCAACTTTAGACGAAACAGGTTTTGACGGATTGCAGGATAGGACAAATTGAATTTGTCTTTTATTTCTTCAATCGTAAACGCATAACGTCCTTGTGTCCTGACTTCTGTCAAATATTTATCCAAATAATTATAGGGTAATTGTCTGATATTATCCATTAGTGCAAACATTCATTTAAATACACAATCCGTAATTTTATGCAAAGGTACACTTTTCATAGACATGCTACAGGAACAAAAGAATTTCAATGAAATTATTCAATAGACGCTCCTTAAAAGACATGAAAATGAATATATATCAAACAAAAATGAAAGAAATGTAGTTCAAGAGCTGCAATAGAACCAATAATCGGGCGCTTAAAAACGGATTTTCGTATGAAATAAAACTATCTTTTCAAGAGAATTGGATATCTAAATCAATGCATTAACAGCAGTTGGTACATGGGGTATGAAAAAAATAATGCAGAGACTCAAAGAAAAGTTTTTGTGGCTCGTTTTCAAATATTACTTTTTCTCAATCTTTCACGGATAATGTTTTTTTTAAGGAGCGACCAATTAACTAGAGCCTGTCTATACAGTATAATTATGAATTATGAATTATGAATTAGGCTGACGCACGAAACCGCCTAATCAACGCCGTCATTGATGATTACTTTTTTGTACTTTATAGACAGACTCTAACTATGCAGTTTACCTTCTGTGTTTGATGTATTTCTCTTTTTTTTTGTCTCCTTACTTGTATCTTTATCGAACAACAGAGAAAAAAAAGATAGAATACATCGCTCTATTTCGATTTACAGAGGAAATATTCTACAGAAATCTGGAGAAATTCGTCTTTCCGATGACAAAAGAGAAGAGAAAAATGAAGTAGAATACAGGTTCACGGACAATATTGAGAGAGAAAATACAGGTTCTTCTATTTGATAGAAAATGATTTACATTTTTTTGATGAAAAAGAATTTTTTTTCTGTTTTGTATTAGAAAAAAATGTACCTTTGCAACATTGAAAATGACAGGGAGTTTAGCTCAGCTGGTTTAGAGCATCTGCCTTACAAGCAGAGGGTCACTGGTTCGAATCCAGTAACTCCCACAAAAAGGGTAAATATACCTGTAAGAAAAAACGATTATCATCAATAATGATTCAAATACCACTTTATTTGTATCTTCTTCTTCTGGGCTTACAGGTTCAGTAAATAGAACAACTATGAAATTTTATAATCTATTTCGTTCTGATGATGAGACAGGAACATTAAAAGGACAATAAATAAACAAAAAATCATGAGTAACCCAATAAAATTCAGTCAAGTAGAAGAAAAGATATTGACAATAAGAGGTGAGAAAGTAATCTTAGACAGCGATGTAGCTGTGTTATATGGAGTTGAAACAAGGGATATAAATAAATCTGTTAAAAATAATCCTGACAAATTTCCAGAAGGATATATTTTTGAGCTTGACGATAAAGAATTTACAAATTTGCGGTGGAAAAATTCCACCACAAATTTAGCGAAAACACGCGTTTTGCCCAAAGCCTTTACCGAAAAAGGGTTGTACATGCTTGCAACAATACTAAAAAGTCCGCAAGCCACCGAAACAACAATCGCTATCGTAGAAGCATTTGCCAAATTAAGAGACCTTGCCCGAATTGTTGCGAAAATTTCGGAAACAACAGAAGAAACGGAAAAGAAATCATTAATGCAGAAAAGTAGTGAAATCATCGACGAAATACTCGGAGATGATTTGAAAACAACCGAAACAGAAACATGTATTGAAGTAGACCTCATCCTCATGAAATTTAAACATACAACCAAAAGAAAATAGTGGTAATCGACTTATTAGCCTTAATCGGAATTTTGGCAAGGGGGGCTTATCAGACAAATCCTAAAAATTTACTGTAGTTTACAAAAATAAATAAAGATTAAATTATAAATATTCTCCTTATGGATATTCTCCTTGATTATTTTCCTACGCTTACCGATAGACAAATTCAACAGATAAAACGTCTTCAAGAATTATATTCTTTTTGGAATAAACAGATTAATGTAATTTCCAGAAAAGATATATGTAATTTATATCTCCATCATGTTTTACATTCGTTAAGCATCGCAAAACTAATTCTCTTTAAAGATCAAACTTCTATTCTGGATGTTGGTAGTGGAGGTGGTTTTCCCGGTATTCCTTTAGCGATATTGTTTCCCTGTGTGAATTTTCATTTAGTGGATACTATTGGAAGGAAAATAAAGGTGATACAAGCTATTGCAAAAGAATTGGAGCTTTCTAACGTGAAAAGCACACAAATTCATGCAGAACAATTGAATGATAAATATGATTTTATTCTTGGTCGTTCTGTTTCTACTTTACCTATTTTTTATAATTGGGTAAAGAAAATAGTTTCTCCTGACAGTACTCATGATTTTGCAAATGGAATTTTATATTTGAAGGGTGGAGATATTTGGGATGAAATAAAAAAAATTCCTCGTCAAGTTGTTGCTTATCCTATCCATACATGGTTTGAAGAAGAGTATTTTTCGGAAAAATATATTATTCATGTCTCTGTTTTTATAAAATAGTAAACAGGTGAATAAGTAGATAGATTATTTGCTATACCCCCGTTTATTATTTTAATTTCAAACAGCATCTAAACATGTTCGGACGGATTTAGATTTTTTTCAATGTCAGTCAGAGAATTTTCAAAACGAATTGGGCATTAGTATTTATTGGCAAAGAATAGTTCCAATTTCATAATGCGTAATTTGGGTCTAATCAAAAATAACTGCTTCGTCAAATAAAATCACTGTCTCTGTCGATAAAATTACTGTCTCTGTAAAAAATAATATTACATCGTTCGGCAAAAAAGCTGTTTCCGTTAGCAGTGAAACTACATCGTTCGGCAAAGAAGCTGTTTCCGTTAGCAGGGAAACTGTATCTGTCGGCAAAAAGGCTGTTTCTGTTAGCAGTGAAACTGTATCTTTCAGTTCGGCGGTTCTATCTGTCGGTTTTGGAAATGCCTCTGTCGGCAAAGGAATTTACTTCTGTTAGCAGTGAATTTGTATCTGTTGGCAAAGAAATTGCCTCTGTCGGCAAGGAATTTACCTCTGTTAGCAGTGGAAATTGTATCTGTTGGCAAGGAATTTACCTCTGTTAGCAGTGGAAATTGTATCTGTTGGCAAAGAATTTACCTCTGTTAGCAGTGGAAATTGTATCTGTTGGCAAAGAAATTGCCTCTGTTCGCAGTGAAATTGTATCTGTCGGCAAAGGAATTGCTTCTGTTGGCAAAGAAATTTTCTCTGTTGGTAGCGCTAATTCATCTTTCCGCAATACAGATACCTTTGTCGGAAAAAAATTACATATCTTATCCTAATAAGGATTAACAGAATAGGTTAAATCTTTTTTGAAGCGTTATTATTTTTTTGTTGATTTTCACCTTCCAATATTTTTTCCAATATATTATCCCTACGAGACTTTTGATTGTTATGACATTGATTGGATATTATAATTAACTATGCTGCTTAACGCTTCGCTACAGGTCATAATTGGCGCTGCTTTTACGGGTCATAATTATTTTCTGGACTAATGCAGCAGGATTGGTATCGTCAATAAGTATGTTTCGGTGAACGGGATACAAAAAACCATCTTCTTGCATACGGTCTAATTGACAGAAAAGAGGATCATAAAAATGATTTGTATTCAATATGGCAACGGTTTTGCTTTGTAATCCTAACTGTGAGTAGACTGCTACTTCAAATAGTTCATCCATTGTTCCATAACCTCCGGGAAGAATGATAAAAGCATCGGAGAGTTCCGCCATTTTTTCTTTTCGTTCGCCCATGGAACGAACGATAATCATTTCTGTAATATTATTATGAGCAACTTCATTCCTGTCAAAAAAGCAAGGCAAAACACCTGTAACTGTTCCGCCGTATTGTAATACAGCATCGGCAACCGTCCGCATCAAACCTATTCCCCCACCTCCATATATTAAGTTTATATCTTCCAATGCCAATAATTTACCTAATTCTTTAGCTGCTTCTTCATACGCAGGAATGTTCCCGATACATGAACCACAAAATACGCTAACACGTCTTATCGAGTCTTGTTTATTCATATTTATTAAAGTCTACAAAATGTTTTTTCTCAATATCTTTCGATAGTGATTAATTGTATTTTTCATTCTTTGAAGGATTTTACTTATGTATCTTCATGAGCATTTTATTTTATCTCTTATATCATTTGTCAGTAAGGGGAAACAAAACGCTTGTAAAAAAGGGACAGGAAATAAATTTTCCTATCCCTTCATGAATGACCAGAAATACATTCAAGAATACAAACTAAATCAATCTTTTTTATCTTCTTTTTTTGCGCGTTTTTTCTTTGGTTTTTCTGCTACAGTATCATCTTCAGGAGTTGCATCTATATCTAATGCTAATTCATTTTCCGATGATTTTTTCTTTGCTTCTTTTTTAGCGCGCGTTTTTTTTGTTTTTTCTTCTGCAACTTCTTTCTCTTGTTCCTGGTTTTGGAAAATTTCTGTCGTTTCAGCTTTTGCTTCTGTTTCTGCTGTTACTTCTGCTTCAGCTTTTACTTCTGTTTCAGCTTCAGCTTCAACTTTTGTTTCTGTTTCTGTTTCCGTTTCTGTTTCAGCTATTTTTGTTTGAGCAATTTCTTCTTCCACGATTTCATTTTCTTTCAGTTCCAAGTCTGCTTTTAGATTAATCAAGGCATCCAAGTCGCCTAATGTTGATTTTTCTATATTATCAGAAATTCTTTTTGATGCTTTAGATATTTCTTTTGCGTGCTTTTTCTCTTTTTCTTCGGAAGCTTCTCTTTCTGCATCTCTCATATCTTGCCATATTTTGGAGTGAGAGATAACAATTCTTTTGTTTTCTTTGGAAAAATCCAGAATTTTAAAGTCTTCCGTTTCACCATTTTTGATAATCGTTCCGTCTTCACGTTGCAATCCTCTGGTGAATACAAATCCTTCAACACCTTGTAGATGTACCATAGCGCCTTTTTCGTTTTGATTTGACACAGTTCCTTGATGAATACTACCTATCGTATAAACCGTTTCAAAAATATCCCATGGATTTTCTTCCAATTGTTTATGACCTAAACTTAAGCGTCGATTTTCCACATCTGTTTCCAAGATAATAACATCTATCTGTTCTCCCACTTTGGTAAATTCTGCAGGATGTTTTATTTTCTTTGACCATGACAAGTCAGAAATATGAATTAATCCGTCAACGCCTTCTTCTAATTCAACAAAGATACCAAAGTTAGTAAAGTTTCGAACGATAGCCGAATGTCGAGAATTAATAGGATATTTTTCAGCGATTGTTATCCATGGATCAGGAATTAACTGTTTAATACCTAAAGACATTTTTCGTTCTTCACGGTCTAATGTCAAAATAACGGCATCTACTGTTTGTCCTATATTGAGAAAATCCTGTGCAGTACGTAAATGTTGAGACCAAGACATTTCCGATACGTGAATTAATCCTTCAACGCCTTGCAACACTTCGATAAATGCGCCATAATCTGCCAAAACAACTACTTTACCACTTACCTTATCTCCTACTTTCAATTCAGAATCTAAAGCATCCCATGGATGAGGTGTTAATTGTTTTAATCCTAAAGCAATTCGTTTTTTCCCTTCGTCAAAGTCAAGGATAACAACATTAATCTTTTGGTCTAATTCGAGAACTTCCTTTGGATCAGTTATTCGTCCCCAAGAAAGGTCGGTAATATGGATTAATCCATCAACGCCTCCCAAGTCAATGAAAGCGCCGTAATTGGTGATATTCTTAACAATACCTTCCAATACCTGTCCTTTTTCCAGACCAGCCATAATTTCCAAACGTTGAGCTTCCAATTCAGATTCGATAAGCGCTTTGTGCGATACGACAACATTTTTAAATTCGTGATTTATTTTTACGATTTTAAATTCCATCGTTTTGTTGACAAATACATCATAATCTCGAATTGGTTTTACATCTATTTGTGATCCCGGCAAAAAAGCTTCAATTCCAAATACATCAACAATAAGGCCTCCTTTTGTTTTGGACTTTATATTTCCTGTAATAACTTCATCATGATCGTATGCAGCGTTAACGCGTTCCCATGATTTTAACAATTGAGCTTTTTTATGCGACAATAAAAGCTGACCCATAGCGTCTTCCTGACTTTCCACATAGACTTCTATTTTATCGCCAATATTCAGGTCTGTCAAATAGCGCAATTCATTAGCAGGTATGATACCGTCTGATTTAAAACCTATGTTTACAACAACTTCACGAGCATTTTTTGCAACAATAGTTCCTTCCACAACTTCCTGTTCTACTATTGCACTAAATGTTTGGCTGTAGATATCTTCCATTTGTTTATGTTCTGTTTCGGAATAGATTTGTTTAGCTTTACCAAGCTCATCCCAATTAAAGTCGTCCGTATTGGGTATTATCGTTGACTTGGGTTTTCCGACATATCTGTGTTTTGTTGGTTCTGCAGTATCAGTATCTTCTTGTTTGTCTTCTTCTTCTGCTGCTGCTTCTGCTTCTGCTTCTGCTGTTTTCTCTTCTTCAGTAGTTTGAACAAGTTCCGGCAATTGATTTTCTTCAATTACTGTTGTTTCTTCTAAATCAGAAACATTTTCTATCGTTTGCGTTTCTTCTATTGTTTGTTGTGTTTCTTCGATGGGTTGTGTTTCTTCCATCGGTTGTTGTACTTCTTCGATGGGTTGTATTTCTTCCATCGGTTGTTGATTTTCATCAAGATGATTTAATTCTTCCGTCATTTCTTTTTTATTGTACAAAAATGTACATAACTTCTGTTGGTTAATAAATTGAGGTTTACTAAATAAGACTATCCAAAGAGCCTCTTTCAGATAGGCCGCAAAGATACAATTTTTTTTTCAATTATTACTACTATTATATCTTTCTTTTTTTTTCAACAAGATTAACGTTTGCCAGATAAAACATATAATACAGATTATCTGTTATAAAGCATCCAAGATGGATAAGATTTCCGTACTTTTCCCAGAAAATCCTTTGTTGTACACATTAGATAATATAACAATGAGTGTTTTGTCTGATGGTCTTTTCAGGAACAGGCTATTGTTTCCGTTCCATAATCCACCATGATACACAAGTGTATTTCCATAGTTATCACAAGATAAACGCCAGCCATATCCATAGTTATTGCAGTTGGATTTATCGGCATTTTGCGGAGAGAATGCCATTTGTAAGTTTTCTCTACTTATTATTTTTCCCTCGTACAAGGCATTATCCCACAGATATAAATCATGAGTTGTAGTAAAAATGCCTTTATCGCCCAAGATGCTTGACAAAAAATCCCGTTCATAATGTTTTAAATTATTTTTATGACCGATAGTATAGCCTCCTGCTTGATTTTTTCCGTAGTAATAGAAATAGCTTTCTTTCATTCCTATCGGCTCAAAAATAAACCGAGTGATAAATTCAGAAAATAACATTCCCGTAATACGCTCAACAATGCTCGCCAATATAGCATAACCCGTATTACTGTATTCAAAACTTTTATCAGGAACTTCCAAGATTTGAGGTTGATAAACAATCATCATATTTATCAAACTGTCGTTGGTCATAAAATAGTTTTTATTCTTGTGATATATTTCTGCAAACTTGAAATAATCGGGCAAACCCGAACGATGACACAACAATTGATGTATCGTTATTCCTTTGTAAGGAAAATTCGGCAGAAATTTTTGAATACTGTCAGTTAGTTGCAATTTGTTCTGTTCATACAACATCAAAATAGCAATAGCCGTAAACTGTTTTGAACCCGAAGCTATTTCAAATTGAGATGATTTATTTAAGAGCTTTTTAGCGGGATAGTCTGCATAGCCTGAAAAGTTACTATAGAGTATTTTGTTTTGTTTTCCAATCAATAAACTTCCATTGAATTGTTTTTTTTTCGACATGTTTTTGAAAACACTGTCTATTTGTTTTGTTTTCATGATCATGGAAACACTGTCGAAGAAATTATTTATCTCAACAAAATCAGATGTATGATTTTGCGCAATGATAATCTTGGTTGAAAATAACCCAATTACATACAACAAAATGAATAATCTATCTATCTTTTTGATCATTTTTACTTTCGTCCCTGCCTGTTAATCTGTGGGAGTGTAAGTTCCAATGCTTTCGGCTATTCTTAAAAATTCGGCATCGGCACATTTATGGAGTTTAATGGCAGTTGTAAAAGGCTCATAACGCATTTTTCCATATAATCGTCCAATCATAATTCCTTTTTCTCCTGTAATTAAGGCATGCACTGCTTCGACGCCTAATTCGCTGGCAAGTATTCTATCGCGAGCGCTTGGACTGCCGCCTCTTTGAATATAACCCAAAACGGATACCCGTATATCAAACTGAGAAAATTCCACTTTCATTTTTTCTGCAATTGCCATTGTTCCTTCTTTGACGCCTTCAGCAACCATAATGACGCTTGATTTATTCTGACGCGCACGTTCAGCAAGAAAATGTCGGGTCTTTTCCAATTGATTTTTCTGTTCAGGTATCAAAATAATATCTGCTCCACATGCCAATCCGCTATTCATGGCAATAAATCCTGATTCATGTCCCATAACTTCAACAAAGAAAATACGATTGTGAGAACTTCCTGTATCACGGATTTTATCAACCGCACTTACTATTGTATTCAAACAGGTATCATATCCTATTGTATACTCAGTTCCATATATGTCATTATCAATAGTGCCCGGTATGCCGACAATAGGGATATCATATTCTTTTGCCAATTCATTTGCGCCTCTAAATGTGCCATCTCCACCTATTACCACCAAAGCGTCAATCTCTTCCTTTTTCAGATTTTCTATTCCTTTTTTACGACCTTCAACATTTCTAAATTCAGGACAACGTGCAGACCTTAGTATTGTACCGCCTGTTTGTATGATGCCTCTCACACTTTGACCTGTTAAGGGATTAAATTCCCCATTTAATAACCCTTGATAACCAGCCATAATCCCTACAACAGAAATCTCATTGAGTATTGCTGTTCTTGTAACCGCCCGTATTGCAGCGTTCATTCCCGGAGCATCTCCGCCCGAAGTTAATATTCCAATTTTTTTTATCATATATTATTATTTAATAGCTTTTAAACTCATGTCCAAGCCTTTTACTGAATGGGTCAAAGCTCCGACAGAAATAAAATCCACACCTGTTTCTGCATATTTTCGAACATTATGTTCATTTATATTGCCTGATGCTTCGGTTTCATATTTGTTGTTTACCATTTCGACCCCTTTCCGAACATTTTCCACCGTAAAATTGTCAAACATGATGCGGTGAAATCCGCCTAAAGAAAGCGCTTTTTCCACTTCCTCCAAAGAACGGGTTTCTATTTCAATTTTTATATCTATATTATTATTTCTCACATAATCATTTGCTTTTTCAATAGCATTTTCAATTCCCCCTGCGTAATCAATATGATTATCTTTCAGCATAATCATATCATAGAGACCCATACGATGATTGTATCCGCCTCCAATGCGAACAGCCATTTTTTCCAATATCCGAAAGTTAGGTGTTGTTTTTCTTGTATCCAACAAACAAGCATTTGTTCCTTTGATAAGTTCGCAGAAGTATTTTGTTTTTGTTGCAATTCCGCTCATTCGTTGCATAATGTTTAGCATTAACCGTTCGGACATTAAAATAGAATGTACTTTCCCTGCTATTTCAAAAACAATATCATCTTTTTTGACAGCAGTTCCGTCCTCAATAAAGACAACTGTCTTCAACGATTTGTCAATTTGTTTGAAAACCTGTAATGCAATTTCTACGCCTGCAATGATACCATCTTCTTTTATTCGTAATTCAGCTTTTCCGTATGCCGTATCGGGGACGGACAATAAAGATGAATGATCACCACTACCAATATCTTCTCTGATAGCTTCCCTGATGATTTCCTCAATAGACATAAATTACTTTTTCTCAATAGTTAATTTATAAACAAATTCATTCTCTTGGTCTTTTTTTACAACGTAATATATTTTGAATATTCCTCCTGCAGTAGTGTAAGTCCCGATAGAAAATTTGGTATTTTCAGAAGTAGAACCTCCTTGTTTTACAGTAAAATCTTTGGGAGGATTTGTCTTGAAAAATTCAGATAGAATAGATTCCGCCTGAACTTTACTAAAATATCCTTCCTTCCCCAAGACAGACATTTCAACCATTGAACAGAGGTATTTAGAGAGTTGCTGGGCATCCCCAAGCATAATGCTTTTATTGACTTCTGAACAGATATCTTTAGTGGTAGAAAAAAACACAGCAATTCCTATTATTGCAGAAATAAATGTGAGAGAATGTAATTTGTTATTCCATAGTAACTTATTTATTTTCATTATTTTTTAATTTAAACTTTACTATATAGTCTACCAAATTTTATGCCAAACAAATTGAGAAGCACAAAATTCAGAACATCTGACTTGAGTTATGGGTTATGAGTTATTTTAGTTTTCGTCAGCCTAATTAGTGTCTGTCCGAAAACGCATAAATTCATTTCTTCAATGTATAATTGTAATCAGAGAATAACGGTAAAGGGCTGAAAGCCCGCAATCAATAGCACAGGGCAACGCCCTGTGTA
>JAIROC010000083.1 GCA_031257735.1 Bacteroidales bacterium
CCAATGAATTATCAGCGGATCATGTATTCTTATTCCAAAAATTTGACGCAATATTCTTGCTATGCGACGAAAACCACAGCCTTCTAAATACAGAACCGTCGCCATATATTTCGCGAACGGCGGATGCTTCTCCCTGCCATCTCCTTCCACCTGATTCCTTTCACAATTTTTGCAAAAATAACGCTGTTTCCCCCTCGTAATTCCTTTCTTCCTCAACTCTTCACTTCCACAAAATTTGCATGCCATTTCATATGCCTCCATTAACAATATCCCTGATATTATAACATGCTATCTATATGACGCAATCCCGCAATTCTGGCAGTCGGCGATCTTATAAATCTATAGAAACCAATGATGAACCGATGTCTTTCATTGACTGGTGCAGTTCTTTTTTTTCACAGGCGGATTCACTTCGAGTGCCAGCGACTGGGACAACATCTTTAACATCAAATTCCAACAACTGAAACATATTTTTCGTATAATCATAGTATGAGGGATTGCCCTATAAAAATAGAAATCATTAGATAAAACCTTTGAATATTCAACAAAATCGTCAATTTTGAACGATGTTTCCGATAGAGACATAACTCATTGTAAAATCAGTGGATTTTCCGCATTTTGCTATACTTATAGGGCAGTCCCGCTGATGCTATATACTACGCATTATCATAGTAAATCGTGTATACTGCAACTCTCTCGATTTTGAAAAATTTCTGGATTTTTTCCATTTTAAAATACTCTAGGAATAAAGCCCTAGGGTAACGAGGAAGCTATGTCCGTATGTGGTAATATTATAGAGTCTGGTGATTATAATCGTCAGGGGTATTTTTTTGTGCTTGTTGACCGATTGAAAAATAGAGAATCAGGAATAAGTTGAAAAATGTTATGATGTTCAATGATGTTTCGAAAAAGTGACATAAAACAAAGCATCGTGAACTTTCAGGATGGGATGGCATGACATTCAATATCGAAGAAGCGAAAAAACAGATAGACGAGCATGAAATAATATCGTTTGATGTTTTCGATACTCTTTCGCTAAGGCCATATGTTCAACCGTCGGATCTTTTCCGACACATGGAAGAGAGTAATAACAGCTGTAAAGGTTTTACAAATGCCAGGTTGTCATCCGAATCTGTCGCCAGGAATCTGAATGCCCTACAGGAGGATATCTATATAGATGATATATATCAAATCATACCTCGACAATACAAAAAATTGAAAGAGGTGGAGATAAACTTCGAAAAAACAGTATCGGAAGTGAATCCCGAAATGCGTGAATTGTATGAGTATGCGCAGAAAAAAAGAAAAAGAATCATAATCGTTTCAGATATGTATTTGCCATCATCTGTTATTGCGGAAATGTTGCACAAATCAGGATACGTGAATTATGAGAAATTATATGTATCATCAACAGTGAAAAAAACTAAACGCTCATCGAATTTGTACAATGAAATTTTAAAAGATATCAGGATAGAACCGTCGAAAATTTTGCATATCGGAGATAATCGTATTTCGGATTGTAAAATGGCAAAAGTTGTCGGTATCGATTATATTTTCTGCCCAAAGATTATTGATCGATTTTTTTCTACTCCTGATGGAAAAAAAAAATCAAAATATTCTATGAATGTTGTAACAAAAGTCTACAAAGCAGCATTATAGTAGCAAAAATAGCGCGTAAATGGCTTGAAAGACGCAAAAACAAAAATAGTTTCGAAAATTATTGGTGGGATACCGGATACCAAATCGCAGGCCCTCTCATATATGCATTTTGTGATTTTATAGATCAAAACGTATGTTCAGGCGGATATAAAACCGTGCTCTTTGTTGCCAGAGACGGATACACGTTACAAAAAGTGTATGATATCATTAAAACAGACAAAACTGTTAATTCGCATTATGTTTATGCGTCAAGAATGACTAATACAATAGTAAACAACCTTGAACATACGATTAATAATTTGCTGCTTCAGAAAAAGAGAAAAGAATTAGAAATCATAATGAAATATTTTTCGTTAACCGATGGTGAATTATCGGAACGATATGATAAAAATTTATGTTCCATGGAAAAAATTGAAGATTTCTTTCGTGAAAACAAATTGCTAATAAAAAATGTAGCGGATTCCGCAAAAAACGCATATGCAACTTATATTGCATCAAAAGTTGGTGACAGCAATAGTTTTATTTGTGTTGACTCCGCTCCGAGCAAATGGTCTTTTCAAACTTTGTTATGTAGTCTCTGCCAGAATACGCAAATTTTAGGAGCTTATGTAGCTATATGGTCTCTGCCTAAAAAACCGTTCTCGTTTGTAAGTTTTATCGATTACAACAAAATGAACCAAATAAGCAGAGAACTTGCCAGGTTTTTATTTCTTTTGGAGCTTTTGATTAGCGCTCCTGAACCTCCGGTAATCAGTCTGACTGCAGATGGCAAGCCAATTTATAGGGATATATTGAAAGATGAGTTAGAAAAAATAAAGATATCACATTTTATTAACGCAGGAGCAATTGAATTTGCAAAAGAGGTGAAAATGCTATTTCTTGTAACAAACGTGACGTTAGACTATAATACAATACTTAATCTTTTTAAAGTCTATAATTGTCATTATACTCTCAAGGACACAAGACATAGGGCATATGTAAAATTAGATAACGATGCATATCACTTGCATTATTTTCCTGTTTTTAATGATAAACTAAAAGTGTATCTTTTTGGATTTATTCCTTTCCCGAAATTATCTGCAAAAAAGATTTGGGAACTTTTGGATAATCTGAATAAGAACCTGTTTACGATAACAATTAGTGATTACGAAATTGTTGTGTATTATAAAGGAGTACAAATTGCAAAAATTTGTGCCTGCTAGGTTCTGTTAGCGAAATTATCTGAGCCATAATAGAGTTCCTGCATACACAACAAACTATGAAAGCTCGTATTTTTATAGGTTCTGTTAGCGAGAAGCAGAAAATTTTAGGAAAGTTGTATAAACCTTATAAAGGTTCAAAAATGAGGTTTATACAACGATGGATCATAACATACCTGAAGAAGCGTTTCAAAAAATTTATGGTTTTCTGATCACCATTTCAGGAATTCATGCGAAAAATGAGTCGAAAATTCGTATTTTTTGGAAGCGGTGTTCTATTTATGTCGCACGGACTGTCAAATAAGAATGCTTCCCAAAAAATACGGCGATTGTTTTTCCA
>JAIROC010000090.1 GCA_031257735.1 Bacteroidales bacterium
GGCGGAGCGGCATGGCGTAAAGCCCGAGTTATGCGAAGTCCGCGCAGCGGACGCAGCGTAACTCGGGCGGAGCCCGCGCCACGTTATGCAAAGTCCGCGTAGCGGATTTTGCATAACGTTCCGGCTGTTTGCGACGTTTGGGCGGCACTATAAAGAAACCCGTAGGTTTCCAGCAACCGCAAAAATGTGTCTGGAGTGAGCGTGGGAAGGAGCGTAGCGACTGACCTAGCGAACGGAAGACCAAGCCCGCTACCGCGGGCGCAGCATATACAGTCCTGTTATGTGTCGTTTTTTGTCCCCTTTTTACAATCGTCCTGCGCCATGGACGGCGCAGGACGTTAATGTATTTATTTATATATACTTTCAAATTCTTCTTGGGCTTTATTTCTTAAGAAAAAGACATTCTGCATTTTTTCAATTATTTTTTGCATAAGTTCTTTATGAGGTATTTCGATAATAATTTTACTTATATCCGTATCAGAAACAGCCGGAATAGCCGCTCCGGTCCTAAATGCGAACATTTGTTTTAAAAATTTGTCTGTTTTCATGTAATACAATAAATAATAGGGATTTATTTTTACATTTCGTAATACCCTAAATCCGTTGGTACAAATACAACCGCTATATTTTTTTGATACTAATGCTGTGGCGTGTTTCGATGTTCCAACAGAATTTCCTGCGACAGCGGTTATAATATCCCCTCTTTTTACTTCATAACTGGCTCTACTCGGCAAATCATGAATATCATACGATGCCGCATTGATAATTTCAAAAGAATAGGTGTTAATATCAGAAAGTTCGATATAATTTACAAAACCATTGTCTATTTTCAATTTTGGCGACTTGGTTTTTACAATTTCACAAATATCGCCAAGTTTTACAGTGTTATTATTCGTATTAACAAAAAGGTTTCTTGTTTCAGGAGAATAATAATCAAAATCAAATCTGTTTCTGATCTCAGATGAATGAATCATAAATGAATTTAAATTACTAAATTCTTTTCCGGCGCGGTAGTTTTTGTATGACGTGATAATATCACTCATATCTTCATCGAGAATTTGATTACCCGTATTGTCAATTACGCTTTGACCATACTCATTTTTCTTGTAAATTGGCGTTCCGTTTTTGTTTCCTTGATAGCCTAATTTAGTAATTTTCCCGAAAAATATAAAGTATTCCTGCGTATCATTATCCGCCTTTTTTTCGAGAAATAATAACGATGTTTTTACTCCTGTCCCATAAGGGATAAATGTCTCTTGCGGAAGATTAACAACCGCCAGTATTCGTGTTTTCTTCATAATATAATATCTAATATATTCCAAAGAGGAATTCTCAAAGTTGCCATTTGGTAAAACAATAGCCATTCTTCCACCAGTTTTTAGAAGATCAATACACCGTTCAATAAACAGCGTTTCTACAGATTGATTATTAAGAATGCTACCATTTTTTTCAAATCCTTTTTGCGTTCTATTCCATTTATATCCAAGTTGATAGGCGCTTAATACTGACTTGTTATGTATCTTTGCCCCAAAAGGCGGATTGGTCAAAATTACATCAAATTCATTTGCACACGGGAAAAATGATTCTATTGTTTCAAGACTGTTATATGAAATGATATTACTATTTACATTGCGTTCAAGCAACAACTTCATTTTTGCTATCCGAGCAATACTTTTGTTTATATCAATGCCAAATATATTATTTTGTATACTATATGCGGTGTCAAATTCAAGATTGTTTTCTTGTAAGTATTTTAATGTTGAAACAAGAAAACCACCGCTTCCGCAGGCAGGGTCAAGTATCTTCTCATGTTTTTGCGGAGAAATAATTTGAACACAGAAATTTACTACCGGTTCCGGGGTAAAGAACTGCCCTCGTCCGCTTTTCTCACGGGAAGATATGAATTTCTGAAATGCAAGACCCTTAGCGTCCTGTGAAGAACCGTTTAATGAAATGTTTTGTAATTTTTTGACCGTAAATATAAGCGAAGACGGCGAAAGATTTATTTTTTCATCCGGTTCAAAAAAATGATCAAATTCTTTTTTGGTTAATTCAAATATAGATGATATGCCTGTATCCGTAATATTATCAACATGAAAGATATACATTTTTTTTGTTTCATCGAAAATTTTAACAAACAGTATTTTTATAAATTCTTCCAGCGTTTCCTGTGGAGATAAGCCGTCATGAGCATAAATAAAATCATGAATTTCTTCAAAGCGGCGCAAAAGATTATCTTCTCTAAGCAAAGGCATTTCAAATAACGTGGCATCCATAATAACTTTATTCGTCTCCTTCAGCAATAAAAACCCTTAAATCTTTCTGCATATCAGATTCCACTATCGCATCTTCCTCATTTATAGTTTCGTACGCCTTGCTAAAGTCCTCAAACCATTCATCTGAAAAATTAAATTCAGCGGTGCCGCTTTTGTTAATGAATACAAAACCCATTATATAATTTTGCTGTAAATGATCTTCATTACCACCGGAAGATTCCAGCAGTTTAGGATTAGCAAAAACAAATTTATGCTCATGATAACGTAAAATAATATCTATGGAAATAAGATTAAATTCATCTTTTCGCGGTGTTGCCTGAGTCCTATCACTTGAACCGGAAGTGCCTGAAACAAAGTGTGTTTCCAATACTTTTACCTTAGACATAAGATAATCAAGCCGTTCCTGAATCATAGCGTCTATTTCGTCTCTGTTGTAATCGCTCAAAAGAGCAATCGCTCGTAATTTATTCGTTTCCCTGCCAGGTTTGTTATGAGAATACTTTTGTATTTCCTCATAATCGTAAAGATTGCTTTTATATTCATCAAAGAACTTCGGCAGATTTTCTTTAATCCAGCCGATAATTTGCGGTTCTATATCTTTATCGTTATGTATCCATGATATTTTAGAAGAATGAGTATATAAAAACTTTACAAGATTCTCATAGTTATAGAGTTTATGCCATTTTTCCGAATTTGACTTTACGCCTTTTGATTCAAGAACAAACCATAGCGGGCTTTGATTTCGTCTAAAATAAAAATCACCGTGATGGTTTGGATGTTTTTTTCCTTCCCATTTCTCACGGATTCTGTATACTTCACATCCATATTTTCCTTCAAGTTCTTTTTTTAGCAATAATTCAGTTATTGAACCATGAATGTATCCTCGCGCGCTTTTGCTCAACTGCAAAGCTTCCAAAAATATTTCCATGGTTGTTTTAAATATATCTTTTACAAATTTTTCTATTTTATCAAAAATTGTCATCCCTGGCATCCTTCTTCATAGATTTTCATCCACCTTTATCAGTATCCGATGTGGTCTTTTCAACTGTACTTTACTATAGTTCTTAAATATTTACAAGAGGTATTATGGTAGTAAAAACAAGGAAAAATGTATGATTTTTTATACTTTTTGAAATTTCAGGCGCCATGGAGGGCGCCTGCGACGGCAAATGCGGGGCTAAAAAAATGTCGCATAACAGGACTGTATATGCTTCGCCGCCAGTAGGCGGCTCGGGCTACGAAAAACCGCAGTCGGCCTACGGCCTTGGTGCGGTTTTCTCTCCGCCACATTTGGGGCAGGGGTCATTGCTTCGCAATGCCCTATTACCTGCCCCAAACGTCATATACAGCCGGAACGTTATATGCAGTTGCGCTACTTTATGTATATAATTCTAATGGGATATATTTTGTCATTATCATTATGAATAAATGGATTTATTATTTTTAAAGACAATCCCAATGAGAAAATTGATACAATTCATAGATATGAAAACTCTCTATTACTGTATTCATTGTAACAGGAGTAATAGAGAAATATTTATCAAAACAAGCGGCTGTTGTACGAATTTCTAATGGATCCCCGCCTTTCTTTACCGCATTTACACAAAATTCATTAACAACTTGTGTGCTAATAAACGGTTTCTTAATCTGGAAATAAACATTGAACAAATCATTCGCGATCTGAAACTTCTCATTACCATCATCAAATTTTGCGTAAAGAAAAATATTTGTGTCAATAAAAACATTATCGGTCATATAATTCTTCCCGTTTTAACGGCTTAAAATCACGAACCTTATATATTGTTCCTAACCAGGACGTACTTTCGTTTATAGTTTTATCCGCCAACGAGCCTATGGTATGAGACTTACCAAAAGGTTCAAGTAATGAAATAATCTTTTTTACGTCAACTTCATTAGATGCCTGTAAAATAATACTTCGCATAACAGGTCTGTATTTGTGTAAGATTCCGCGATGTATGCCGTAATTGCCAACGCTCCAACAAATAGGGAATATTGACTATACGGCCGAAACGTGCTAAACTAGTAGCTATGCCAAGCAAATTTACTCCCCCTAATGGAGAAAGCCGTATTGAAGAACATCTGGTCCCAGCCATTGACTATGTGATTT
>JAIROC010000115.1 GCA_031257735.1 Bacteroidales bacterium
ATATTACGGTAATATTCGACAGTTTTGTTATGAGCTTCGGCAAAAGCTTTGTAGGGTGCGATACCGTTAATTTCTATCAATGCATTGATACGGTAAACCATGCTTTTATATACCGGCGCCCATTGTTTGCGTACTGCGGTAACATTACCGGGTAATTTTTGAGCGCCCGCCTTGTACCATTCGTTTTGCAGACGTTCAAATTCACGGTTAGCGTCGTCGAGTTCCTGCAAACGGACGTCGGCGCCAATAATTGCGATTTGGGAAGCCAGCGGCCTCAACTGTGCAACGAGACTGTGGAGTTCGGCGGTTTCCTTGCTGTCGCCAAGTTTGACAGGATTGCCTATTCTGTTCACTACCTCCATAATGCTCTCCGCTGCTTCGACTATTGGCGGATTACTGTCGTAAAGAGAGTTACGGACAAATGCGCTGAATGCGCCATAGCGGTTGTCGCGAAAATATTCCGCTTTTTCCTTTGCAGCAGTTAAAGGATTACCTGTCGCAACCTGATAGGTCTGCTGTAAGTTGAAGGTCAATTCGGAATACAGCGGATGAATTGTCGATATTCCAAGCGCATCAGCGCCGGTTTCCAATATTTGCCTGTTTGTTTCGTCGGCAAATGTTACTACTTCCCCACTTGTGAGTTCCCATGTACGTAAAACATTAATTGTGTCCATTTTATTTATGTTTTTAATATTTATTTTATCTGTTATTTTTTATCAAATTTTCCGCAAAGATAATAATTTTATTATTCATGGAGACAAAAAAAACTAATTAACTCATAACTCTTAGTTCTTAGTTCTTAACTCCCTTACGGAACTGTTCCCTTGATTTTCAATAAAATTTGTCCTTCTTTGGTATTGCAATGAACTGTAATAGTTTTGTTGAAATACCCTTTTTCTTCGGGCGTGATTCGCACTTTTATTTTAGTGCTTTTGCCGGTTGCTACCGGCTGTTTATCCCACTCGGGGACGGTACAGCCACAAGAAGCGTTTACCGTTTGTATTATCAGAGGCTGTGTTCCGGTGTTTTTCAATGAAAATATCGCATCCGAAGTTTTGCCGATATGCAAATCGTTTAATTCTATTTCGGTTTGCTCCGGCTCGATTGTGGTTATGGGAGGTTTGTCAGATATTTCGCCGGTTATGACTTTTTTGTATAATTCTTTTATCTGTGGATTATTAGTAGGATCGCCTACTAAAAGAACTTTATTACTGCTATCTAATAAAAAACACAGATATTTAGACAATTTATTCAGATTGCGAAATTCATTTTTATTGTCAATATAAACAGGATGCGTAAACTGGTCGCGTTTAAGTAAATTCCATAATCTTTTTCTTGGTGTAACAAGTTGAAAATAGAACATAAAATCTACGCCGGTATTTAATTCTTGCATATATGCTTTCCATGCGTACAAACGTAATTTGCAACTTGTACAGCCTGCGGAATCTACGTAAATCAGAACTTTATAGCGGGCAAACGTTGTATCGATTTCAGAAATACATTGTAACGAATCATCTCCGGCTATATATTTGGCGTTAATATCCGGAAACAGAACAGTTTTACCCGTCCATTCTTTCACAATGCGTCTCGCTTCGGCAACAGTTTTGTCTTCTTTACAAGCTGTTAAGCACAATGCAATAATTGTAAACAACATAAATCTTTGAACACGCATATAATTTTATTTTTTCATTTTAACTACACAAATAATCGGATTATCATCGTTATTGCCGGTTTTACCTAATTCAACTAAATGTTTTGACACCTCTATATTGCTGTACTTAACCATTTTGTAAAAATTGAAGGCATAGAAATAACCTATCAATAAATCATCATGTACCGTTGCTATTAAAGGCATTGCAATATTGTCCATATCATTGAACCATAGAGGTCCCATATTTATCATTTCTTCGGTTTTTTTCAGAAAAATACTGAAACCAAACAATTTATAATGATGAGCAATATATTGAATATAAATCAAATCATTAGTTTCACAAAATTTTGTCAATCGACAAACTTTTGTGCCGACATTGGCGAGTTCATCTAATTTCGCTTTGCTTGCTTGTGGAGAAAACATGTCGAAAGGAATATTATACTCCCCGAAATCTACTGCATATATTGGCAATATTGTATCATGTTCTATTTTATAAACTGTATTTGTTGCATTTTCGACTAACATAATATTTTCATTAAATTGATACAAACCCTCTCGCTCATTAGATGCAAAAATGCTTGTTGACAAATAATCATTGTATGTCCATTTCAAATATTGTTCGTATATTTTACCGTCAAGAGCGTTTACCAAACGGTATTGTTCAGGAAATGTTTTGTTGAATATGTCTCTGTTTGGGAAAGTAGAGCAATAAAATAAATAATTGTCTTTGTAATAGATGAAATTATTAGCAACCATTCCTATTTTTTTTACTTGCACAAGTTTTCCGGTATAATCGTACTCTAAAACCGATTGTTTCATCTCACATCTAATCGAGATATTTCCATTCTTTTTATTTACATCAAAACTATTTATTCTGACATACTCATCGGGTCCCTGTCCAATTTGCCCGATTTGCCTGATAAACTTTCCGGTTACATCAAATTGATATAATTTATTTACTTTATAATCCCAAACATAAATAAAATTATCGGTAAATATGAGTTTGGTTATCTCAGCTATTAAACACTCCGATGTGGTTTCCAACGGAATATAATATACCGAATCAACCAATTTTGACGCGTGTTGCATATATTCCATATTCACCTCGGATTTGTCGACTCCTACATGTAATATTTTATAGGCATTTATTATACCTTTTTTTTCGGAACAAGCTAATATTGTTAATATTAAAAACGAATATATAACTATTTTTTTCATAATATTTTTTATTTAATTCATAATATTTTTTTCAAAAAATGTTCGGAGGATCACAGTCGTTCTCCTCCGGAACATTCTTTCCTGTTAATTTAATTTTCTCGTTTTGTACGCCATTTTTATTCACAACTCATTGGATAACATATATCTCTCAAATTTCCTGTCCACAAACATGTTATTTGAGAGCCTTGATAAGAGTATGAATAATTTACATTAATTTCACAGTAGAAATCAAGTTCAGGTATCCAAATAACTATATCACACTCACCTTCCACATATACAGTACAAGTAGAGAATACTGGTACGTAACGAACGAGGACTGCTCCTGAACTACTCTCACCTGCTAATGCTTCAATATTTGACGAAGCAAGAGAAGACAAATTATCTCTTGACATCAAGTTCAAATTGCAAATAGCGCCACCGATCATTACCATTAAAAAGGCAATCAAACCAGATACTTTCTTTTTCATAATTTTATATATTTATATAAGCGCAAAACAACAATATCAACAAATCTGGCAACTTGAAAGTCAATCTTTCCTTGCGTTTTATTATCGCCACAGAAATAGCAAACACAGACAACAATGTCATGGATATGTAAAACCGGAAGTATTTGCCGGAAACAATACCATTACCCAAATCACTGCCGACAGAGAAAACCGTGTACAGAACTATTGTTATCACAATGAACAACAAAATGTCTGTTATAACCCTGTATATTTGCTGCCTTGTAATCATTTATTTTTCAATAATTTTCCTGTAAGCGTTCCATTTTTCTTCGTTTATTATCGGAGAACCGGTAAATATCACATTTTTGTTTCTATCAATAACAAATATTCCATCAGATGCGGTTTGAAAGATTTCATAATTCATTATTTTGAATTTACCTGTTTTATCGAAAACAAAGTGAAATACTCCGATTGATTTTAAGATTTCGATAACTAACTGTTCATCCGAATAATTAATAACAAGTAAAATTCCGGTATTATATTTGTTCAGAGATTTTTGATATGCTTTCCATAAATTTAGATGTTGGAACGCGCAGGGACGACATCCGCCGGTTGAATCAACATAGACAATAACCGTATATTCATTGTTCTGAGTATATTTTTCAATATTGGCGTCTGTAAAAACAACTTTATCAAAAGCGTTTTTACATGAAATCAATGTGGATATAAAAACCACAAGTAACAGTATTCTACTTAAATTCATATTCAAATATTATAATATACTCCATGTCACCGGAAAACAACTTTATCAATTCTTCCCGTCTGTCCAATTCCGCAGCAAATAATTCAGGTTCTCGGTCTTGATACCACTCCCATTTCATGGGATATATATAATCGTATGCTGCCTTGGAATTTACGTAAAAAAATTCGGCTGTTATAACATTCTCTTTTGTTACAAGCAAGTCATTCAACTTACTTTCATAATGACGCGTCTCTCCTGTCTTTTTATTATACAAAACAGGGAAGTATTTTTTTTGTCTGTATTCAAAGTAAATATAATCACTCCATTCAATATAGCTATGTATCTGGCAGGCGATGTTTTTCGCATTATCATATACTGAATGATAATGCACTCTGTCGTCCTTGTCGCCCGTGTCGCCCCCTGTATACAAAAGTTCTTTTGTCATCCAGTCCTTATACTTAACAGTAAGATAGGGACTAACAGTATCCGGTTCAACGATGAAAATAGTATTCATGTATTCTTCCACATATTTTGGATACTTACTTTTGGATATAAAAAAATTCCAGTGTGTAAAAGAAGTTTCGTTCCACCCCAGATTATATTTGTTCCCACTTATGTAGCCTCGGTATTGTCTTGTTTCAAAATCAAATTCCATAATACGATTATCGTTTTTTTCCTTATTCCATGTATCCCAGTAAAAATAACTTGTATTCAAATACAGTTTTCCATTGCTGCCTAAAGCAATATAGTTATAGTGTATACCTGCATTTCCAAAATCTGTTCCGGGTATATCCGCCTTTGCAATGTATTTTCCCGTTTCGAAATTATATTTGTATATTTTGGGGGCTGCCGGATTAGGATCCAACAGATAGATTTCTTTTCGGGCAATATCAATGCAAAAATCCGATACTGACAAGTATTCTCCGGGACCCTGTCCCTGACTGCCTATCTGTCTCAAATATTTTCCGGTTGTTTTATCGAAAACGAACAATTTATTTACTTTATCAGTATCAAGTATGAAGATGTTGTTTCCAGATATCGCTATCCCTGCGATATCGCTTATCAGTGCATAATCGTGATTTTCGAGTATAATAACATTCAGTTTTTTGAAAATATCGGAAGTCCGAAAAGTGCCTTCTCTTTTTATTGAATCAAGATCTATGAAATATGTGGACTCTCTCTGAAATATTTCCTTGTCGGGCTTGACACAGGAAATAATACTGCAATATAAGACCATAAATATAAACAATTTATTTTTCATCTTAATATTCTTTTTATAATTTATATTTTGACAAAAAATGGGGCTGTTCAACAAAGATGCATCATTAATAAACTGTTCTCTTCGGGAACAACCCCAAAATGTTTTTGAATGTTTTCTGTAACGTCTCTATTTACATGTATAGGGAGTATAAGTACTACCTTGTGTTCCGCCGTCCCAGTTTGTAGAGCTTGAATCTCCATTATACCAGATAGGACCACCATATTTACACGAAGACTTATTACCTGTCTCACAACAAAGATATACTGTTGTTATGTTTGTGGTCTCAGTATAGCATCGAGACCTAACTTTGGTGTTACAGCCATACTGAAGATGACTCTGCTGTACATTTGAGCAACATATATCATTATTAGTGTTTTCATTTGTTGTTTCTTGTGTCAAAGATTCTGATTTTGACATCTCAAACAAAGTACGATATTTACTATTATTTAATCGTACATTAATTATTGAAATAGCAAGCACCAATAGTACTATTACATAAACATATACTTTTCTTTTCATATTCGTATATTTTAAAGGGACTTCTTTTTTATTTTTTCGAGTCCCAAATCATTAATAATAACCGGTTCGTATTTTATGATAATCCTATCGTTCAAAGTTGTCAATAAGACGAACCACTTTTATTTCCAAAATTGAACGGCTTCCGTTGGCTGCAATACGTAATTGCAACAATTCGAGCCTGCCGGTATCGGAAGCAACCGGCAGGCTCAAGACTGTCAAAGTCATTTTTCCCCAACAGCCAAATAAAATCGCTTGCGTATCTAAACAGTCGGCAAATACCATACCGGACATGTAACTTTAGAATAACAAGCGATTTCGTAAGTGAGAAAACAAGCAACCTGTTTTCCCAACCGAATTTCAGACATTCGCAACCACATACAACGACAATACCAAGCATAAACTCTCTGTAGAGCGCTATAATCTTTAATATGTAGTCTA
>JAIROC010000150.1 GCA_031257735.1 Bacteroidales bacterium
GACATTTTAATTTTTCATCTCTTATCGGCAATCAGTGCAAAAGTTTCATTTCCAACCTCCGTTCCGATAGCAAACTTCATGCATATCCCGCACTGCCCAAAAAGGGTTGTCGGTATGCAATGCCCACCAGTTTTCGTAAAGGTAATCAAGTCCGCCATATTTTTTCAAATAGCGATAAGCCTCCTGAACCGGCATTTTGTAAGCGTATGCAAATTCGGGTATTATAAACGAAATAAAACTGATTTCGTCTATTGTATCCTTATCCAAATCTAAAACAGCGCCCATTTTCTACTTTATAATCTTTGTTCAATTAAAATGCAAATGTCCGGATTATGTTTTAAATCACAAATGAGAATTTTTATATAATGTTTCGTATTTATTACAAATAATATCCCATTTATATCGTCTGTCTGCTATTTCCTTCATCGCAACGCCAATTGATTCTAAATTTATTGTATCGAGGCTGTTTATTATATTCTTTAATTCGTCGATATCATCAAAGTATATAGCTTTATTCTCTGTTGTGCCACGATTGTATGGCGTTTTTCCATACGCAACTATCGGCAATCCAATATTCATAGCCTCAACCAAGGATGGGTTAGTGCCACCAACACTGTGTCCGTGAATATACAGTTTACAATTACTCCGCAATAAGCTCAATTTGGTCATGTCAACAATAAAATCTATTGCGATGATATTACTGTATTGTTTGTATTTATCTCTCATCATTCTACCAAATTCACTTTTTTGCCAGTTACCTGCAATGACTAATTTCTGTTCAGGCGTTTGGCTGAAGGATTCGAGTAGCATTTCTATATTATTTTCCGGTTCAATTCGTGCGCCCATAAAACAGTATTCCTGCGGCTTCAAACCAAACTCGTCATACAATAGTTTGTCATTATATATGGCAAGAGCATTATCCCCGCCATATTCGATAAGATATGAACTCCTGTGATATTTGGATAAAAGATGCTGTTGTATGATTTCGTGATCAGCAATACATACATCTGCATATTTTGCAGTAATTCGAGTAGTAAACATCATTGTCTTTTTTGCTAACCCGCTCCATTTTTCGCGTGTAAAATCCATCCCGTCAAAATTATTGATAACTTTTGTCTTTTTAAATAATCGCAATACAGGATGAATAATATTGTTACCTCCGAGAGAGAGTACGACATCTGCCGAAAAGTAGGCTATTAATAACGATATCGTATCATATAATGGAGTTTGCCAGTCATTAGCATCAAGAGGAATGTATTTTAATATCGCACCTTTGTATTCTTTCAACTTTTTAGGGTACCGTTTTGAACTGCAATACACAACATACTGAATATCCGGGTTTTGTTTTTTCTCCACCAGATTTTCTACTAAAGTTTCAAATCCTCCATAATTTGCCGGAATGCCGACTGTTCCAATGATTGCTACTTTCATAATTGTTTATTAAAACATTCTGTTTTTCCAGGTTTTTGGAGTTTTTTCATTATTGATTTCCACATCTAAATGATAACGGAATTTGCGAATCCCTCTTTGTCTGACGTAATCAATAATTTCCTGCAAACCTTGGCGCAGGGTATATTGCGTTTTGTACCCTAATATTTTCCTTGCTTTGTCGGCAGAACAGGTCGCTAATTTGACTTCCTGCGGACGGTCGGCAACGTAAATTGGTTTCAAATCGAAATGCAGCAAATCAGCTATCGTTTGCGCCAATTCATTGATAGTGACAAATTCTTCGTCGGGACCGATGTTTACTGTTTCGCCGACTACTTCGGGTAAAAATGCAAGTTTAGTCAGACAGTCAATATCATCCTGAACAAACGAAAAGCAGCGTTTTTGTTCGCCATCGCCGTAAATAATCGGTTGCCGACCCTGTAACATCAAATTTATCATAATAGAAGCGACATTTCTAAAAGGGTCGTCATATTTTTGACGCGGACCTATGATGTTATGAGGTACAGCTGTAACAACTTCCATACCATGTACCTGGGAGAGGCATCGCAACAGGTTTTCAGCAGCAAGTTTTGCTATCCCATAAGGATCCTGAGGTATGGGTATCATATCTTCTGTGAACGGTACTCTTTCCTGTGTTCCATATCGCGCCATACTCGAACAATTGACGAAACGCTTCACTTTCTGCGAAATAGCTGCCGATGCCACAGTTGCTGTTATCTGGAAAGTGTTTTGGCAGACCAGGTGCGGCGAAAATACACTTAATCCCTCGTAAGCAGTGCAGGCAGTATGATAAACTATATCAACGCCTTTCAATAATTTATCCATCGTATTCAAGTATCGGCAATCGACTTGATGGAAATCTACATCTTCGGGGACATTCTCAATATATCCGCCAAGAAGATTATCGCAACCCGACACTTCGTGCCCGGCTTTTAACATAGCGTCAGCCAAATGACTGCCCAAAAATCCGGCAACGCCGGTAATAAAAATTTTTTTACTCATATTTTTTATTTATTTAAAATCATCAGTGGAAAGTGGGATGGGGTTACTTTCTGTATATCTGTTTTTTATAAATTTAGCAGGAACTCCTGCCCATACTTGATATGGAGGAATATCTTTGTTTACAATAGAGCCGGCGCCAACAACTGCTCCATCACCAATAGTAATAGATTTTACTATTATTACGTTAGTTCCTAAATAAACATTTCTACCGATATAGATTTCGCCGCGAAAATGAGAATGAGTGTGCATTTCTGATATATCATAAAAATGGGATAGCAGAGTGCATCCATCCACTATTTCACATCCTTTACCTATATGAATATTTTCAGGATGGATTGTATCAAAGTGTATGATACCACATCTTACTTTTCCTTTTTCAATATCTACTCCTGCCATTCGATACAGTTTTGCACGAGTATAGCCCGACATAGGTAAAATTTTCGCAATAAAAAACAGGCATAATCTAATAATTACCTTGAGAGAATATATTCTTTTAACGGATTCCATAATTCCATAAGTGAATTTTTATTTATTTTATTCGTTTTTAATAAATTTTGAAAAATCAGATAGAAAACGATATATTTTGTCTCGCTGTTCAAAATTTCTAACCTCATTTTTATCATAAAAATTTTGCGTTAAAGAAGGTAATAAAGAAATCGTTTGCGCCAAATCTTCAACAGTATTGTTAAAAATAAGTCCAAAACTTGGATAGGTATTTAAAATTTTCTCAAAATATGAGATACGACTTGCCACTATGGGTTTTTGGAAATAAAAAGCCATTTCTAAAATACCGCTTTGACTTATCTCTTTGTATGGAAGCATAATATAATTAACGTTTGAAAAAAGATAGACCAATTCATCGTCATTAATATATTGAGAAAATATTGATATATTGTCATTATTTTGGATGTCGAATTTATTAAGTATATTATTAGTATCGTTTCCGGCGATAATTAAATGAAATTTGTTTTGAAGTTCAACAGGTAAGAGATTAAATGAGTCTAACAGGATATCTATCCCTTTAGAATATCTTATATATCCAAAAAAAAGAATTTTTATGCGACAGGTTTTTGTTGCATTAATTATTCCTGTATGAATATTGCTTTCATTATATTTTTTCTTAAATGAATATTTAAAATGAGGAATTTCGAACAGTTTTTTCTGATAATTAATTTGTTGTAACAGATATAAACTGCGTTCCGAATGTATAATTGCTGATTTTACAAAATAACGATACAGCAAATCCAGAAAAAAGCGGATAAATTTATTTTTAGAAAAATCTAAAGCATATACATCATGAACATCTATTGTTATGTTTTTAAAGAAAATGGCTAATGTCATAAATAGAATATCAATAAAACCACCATAAGCAAGTAATATAAAATGAGTATGCCTTTTGAACACCATCAGATACAATATGGATATGTATGCCTGAAAAACTTTCATAGTATTAGTAACCAGATTTCCAGAAAAAAAATTCTTCAAAAATGGTTTTTTTAAAGGATCGTCGGAATAGTTAGATAATATATGAACCTCTATGCCTTCAATTGTTGAAAGTTCTTTCGCAAAAACATCGTCATAGTATTGTAAACCCGAGTGTATGCCGATAAAATCTATAATATAAATTGTTTTTTTCATTTTTATTTATGATTCGTACGAATTAGAAATATTTCTTTGGTTCTCGAATTGATTTGCCTTAACTATCCAAATCATTTGGATGATAATAAACCAAAACATGGGAGTAGGAATATTAATATTGGTCAAACACAACAGAACAAATAGAGTAAAAATAAATGGCAGTTTTTTTATAGATGAAAATATAAAATAAAGAACATATCCGGCTCCTAATAATCCACAGGAATAAAAATACGCAGGAAGGAAATAAACATAAAAAGAATCTTGTGAAAAATTAATTAAATTTGCAAAATAGGTTCCAAGTTTTAAACCGTCGTAGCCATTGCCAAATAATGCCTCAACTGATAAATAATTAAGTTGTGAGAAAAATAATATGAAAGGACCTATTCGAGCATAAGCGCTCAAATCCGCTAAACTTATTTGTTTAGCCGTATCTTCAAATGATGAATTAAAAATAGCGGATATTACATTTCGTAATCTCACAAGATAAATGTTGTCTTGGAGTATGAAGTAAGTCACTATAAATATGATACATAGGGAGAAGACGCCGACAATTTTTTCTTTTATAGTAAGATTAATCAATAATATTTTTTGACATATACATATATAAGTTAATATCATATACAATACTCCATAAGATGTACCTGACAGTAAGATGGTAATAGTATATAGTAATACATACAACCATAATTGTTTGCGAGAAATAGATGTATGAAAATAAATGATAGATAAAATAGCCGCTGTGAGAAATATGGCTAAATGCGAAGGTTCTGCAGCAAATCCACAATATCGGTAACTTTCATCCTGTATTCCAAATCTAAATAGAGCAAATCCATAAAAATCAGAACTGTTGTTTAAATTTCTACATATTATCTCCGGTAAAAAATTGTTGCCTCCAATATTGGCGAGAAACATTGTAATCATTATATTTGCAAAATGCAGGACAATAATTATTTTGCTTACCTTAAGAAGAATTTTCTTTCTGTTATCCATCCAACATAGAAGGATAAAAGCAATCAGGAGATAAAATAACAAGTGTACTATGGCATTAGTGAATAAATTCTCTCTATTAATTAAAATTGACAACACAGGAAATAAGAAAAAACCGAGTAATTTACTTTGTTCTCTATTCAAAAAATGATTGTCATTAACATCCATGAAAAAACAGGAAAAGAAAAAAAGTAAAATTAAGATTGGCGCCCATAAATAAAATATGGGAAACAGTTGTATGTCGATATGGAAAAGAATTAATCCATTAAGTGAAAGAAATATCACTGTCCACTGAAAAAATTTACTTTTCATCGTACTTGCTTTTTTGTGGAATTATTTTATATAATATCAATTCCAAACTAATTTAAGTTTAAATAACGCTATTATTATTTTTAATAAAGTAAAAATACCTTTTTTAAAACCCGCATAATGAAAAGTCATTCTTATTACGAAAATGATATCTTTTGCAAGTGCGATAGAATATTTTTTATTGAATAAATGCTCATATATTGTTATTTGTATTGCTTTGTATTTCAATATGTCGTCATCTTGATTATAGCGATACAATTCATTGTAAACGTTATAATTGTGATATAGTTTCGTGACGTTTGTTCTGGAATATACCCCTCCAGCATGTTGTCGATATACAGCTGCATCATAATTCATACAATAACCTCTCCCCGATTTCAATATATGGTAAAAATGATGAGCATCACATGTATATTTATATCTCGACAACAACAACGTATCTAAAGCCTCTTTTCTATAAACTACAGTCATTGTTTGTGTCAACCAGCATCGAGTGAAATTTAATTTGGTATCAACTTCTATACCATCAATGCTCTTTTTAAAAAGTAAATTACCACTACCGGCATTCCATGTTTTTTTTTCTTCATCATATATTTTATAACGATGGCTACACAATGAATATTCCGGATTCGCCTCCAAAAAATCTACCTGTTTCTGTAATTTTAGCGGGTCGGTCCAATAATCGTCGCCTTCGCAGAGGGCTATGTATTTGCCTCTTGCAGACATTCTATTCCATATTCCATTAAATCGTGTAACAAACTCTCCATTAGAATCATAATGTTGGGAGAGACTTCTATCGCGGATAAATAATCTAATTTTATCCGGATATTTTTCCGCGTATCTTTTACATATTTCTTGTGTGCCATCAACAGAGCCATCTTCTCCTAAAATTATTTCATATTTAAAATTCACTTGCTGCATCAAGATTCCATCCAAACAATCTTTTATGAAATTCACTTGTTGATAAGTCGCTACTGTTACTGAAACAAGAGGCGAAAGTTTATTTACAGTTTTTTCTTCTCCTAAATATTCTTCTTGAAGCAAAAACCGTTCATTTATGACACTTTGAATTTCATTCATAATTGGTAATGATTTTTTTGTATCTATCTAATGTTCTAATTTTTGAGCCTGTTTCGTCAACAACGCATATTCCTCCATTTTTTATGGTTGTTGCATATCCAATTGCATGAGGATATTTATCTTTGCCATTTAGCAAATATGGAACTGGAAAACATCCTTTTTCAAATACTTTATATAACCCTTCTGCCGAATAAAGATTAGGAATATGTTTTTCTAAAAACAAAACAGCTTCTTTTGCTTCTTCATACATATCTGTTTCTCGTAAATGTAAATCCATATTATATTTCATATTTTCTATTTCACCTTGGCGTCGTAATTTACGATATTCTGATAGCGCCGATAAAGTAATTTGAATACTTTCATTTATAACATCTGGAGTCGCAAGCCGTACTGCTTCGGAATAGCTCACTACATGAATAATTTGCGGACTGTTTTCATTATCCGGTTCTATGTCATCCATTAAAGCAGTAACAGCGGCCAATTGTATTTTTGCTTTTTCCAAATCTGGTGAAAAATAATCCAATCCTGCCCGAGTTTGTAAACTTATTTTAAAATTCGCGTCTTCCAATTCTTTTATAATTTTCAACATCGTCCTTCCTTTCGCTAAATCCTGAATACCCCATGTATATTTGGGAGTATTCAACATGTTTTGAAGAATAAGATGTTTTATTCCTGACAGTTTCGCTGTTTTAGCCGCAAGAAAAGCAGAAACGATATAAGTTATATCATCGGCACCTCTGAAGGCAAAATGGTGAGATACATTGGGCTCCAACGGCTTTCCTGTACTTGCTATGTATTTGACAGTTTTCAAATGTTCTTTCAGATTTTCTAAAACAGTATTATGTCCTCGACCATCAATTTCACAAAACCACCAAAAAGAAAGCGCATGCCACGAAATATTTAAACAATGCTCATGTAAAGCTGCCAACCCGGGTATGTTTTTAGTCCCTGCGTATGTTCTAACAAGCATTGGACGGGCTGCTTCTTTTATTTGTAAATATTCTAATTCCGAATTAACCGGAACTCCACCTCCATTAGGTAAACCGTCCCAATTATCCCCAAAATTGGATTGAGTGAGTTGTGAAGTGCCAATAGAAAGAACATCTAACAATCCTTTTTTTGCTAACTGCTTTTCCCAATCTATAAATTCTTTTAAAGCTTCCTCTCTATTTGGATTATAGGGTCCAACATGCGCACGAATAACAGGTAATGTTTTTTTTAACATACAATACTCTAATCGTTTAAGATACGAGTCTGTTACGGCGCCAGCTTCGCTGTATCCCAAATGATCCGGCGTTTGTAGAGATTTATATTTTTCGCTGCAAATCAATTTCGTTGCAAATCGCCAACGCATATTATCGTAATCGTTTTTTTGCACTATATCATTCGGTAATTTATGAAAAGGTATGCCTAACATTTTTAACGATTCCACAGGAGACTCATCTCCTGGAAATACAAGAAAATCTTTTCCTAATTCACATTGAACCAAAAAACAGGCGTCAGGCAAACCGGAAAAGAAAATTCCGCGTAAAACACCTCCATTTTCAATAAACATTTTATAATCTCGCAATTGATAATATAGTTTGCAGAAATAATCTTTAGCATCTTTCGGATCCAAACGATAACTGAATCCTATTCTTGAAATATGATTATCAATTATCCACTTGCGGAAAATGCCGAAATAATTTAATTTTTGAATATGAGTAACAGCCTCAGAAATCTCATCCGTAGCTATATGAGTTTTATATCCGCATGATTTCAACAAATTTGAAATCGTAGATATACCTAATGTATGTACATCTACACTAGGTTTTACAAAACCAAAAATCTCATTATCAACAAGTGAATTATTCATTGCTTTTCAATACAAAAATTATCTCCCATGTACTTAATAATTTACTAAAGTAATAATTTCATTTACAGACAATCCTTCCAATCCCAACTTATCCAAAGTTCGTCCTTCCGATAAGAAATCAATATCTAATAATTCCGAACAGATGTTTAAGATAGATTGAAATAAAGGCATTTCCATACCTGCAACCTTTGCTAATTCTATACAAGGAACTATTCCCATAGGTATATCTTCTAATAATTGTCTTGAATAAATGGATGCAGGAGCTAGTATATCATTATAAGCAGGATTATTTTTCATTTTTTCACACAAAGTATTGCCTTTAATGCCGGAATAAGCATAAGATATCCACTCAATAGCGTTCATTAATTCTACCTCATACGTTTTTCCAAGAGTTACTCGTTCTGTATCTGTTTTTTGAATAAAATTAGCAACTCTATCAGTCATATCACGATAAAAATAAAACGATTCACCTCGTTCTATTGTTGCTGTATTAAACAAAATAATACATGGATGAAAAATCGCTCCTATATTTTCAAATCCTATTTGTAACACATTTTTTGCCGGCAAAAAACATGTATATAAATCAGATAATTGGTCGATTATATATTGTGTGTTAAGTCTATTGTTAGAGGCTAAAGGTACTCTGGTTTTTATTCCAATTATGTTTACAAAACCTTCTTTGATGATTCTACATGCATATATTAATGTTTGTGTTTCTGCCAAATAGACTGTTTTATTTAAGTTTTGCTTCTGTAAAATTGTTTTAAACTCAAGCAATCCACCTGTTCGTCCCGGATTTAAAATAATTATTTGTCCCTGCTTTAAATGTGAAGACATTTGGAATGCTAAATCTTTATGCGCATTAGCAGTCGTTGTAATCATAATTATATCTGCATATTCAACGGCTACTTTAATATCGTTAGTAACTATATCTATCTTGCCAGTCCCTTGTATTTGTCCACATAATGTTATTGTTCGTGTTTGTTGTATCGTTTTAATATGCTCAATATTCCTGTTATACAAACATACATGATAACCACGCATAGCACAATAACCGGCAATTGCTTGTCCTCCATTACCTGCGCCAATAACTGAAATATTATATTTTTTACGCATAAATTTCAGATATATAAATATCATGTATCATGATATCTTTACCGTGTTCATTTAATACCTGTATATTTTCGTCGCAAAGACGCAGTTTATAATCTAACAAATCTTTATGTTGGCTTGTTATTAAAAATCCGGCCACCCTATCACTGCTGGTCTCTGCTTTAAATATTTCCATGCCTTCAGTTTTATATAAAAAATATTCATCAATTACACCTTTTTGTTTCAATTCCTCAATTCCTTTTATTTTAACAAATTTTCCCGGAGTGCAGTAAATGTAATTTATTAAAGCATATTCGACTTGTTTGTGTGGATTGACAAATGGCTTATTTCCCAGTATTAAATCAACATAAACTTTCATAATATCAACTCCGGATAATGTTTGTATCAGTTTGTATTTCGACCCTCCGCCCATACGTGCACTAAATTCTATTACACAGAAACAATCATCTTTTTCAATTAATTGAACTAATAATGGAGTGTTTTTCAAATCAAAAGCATTAGCTATTTGACGAGCAATGTGCAGAAGCATTTCCTCTTTTTCATGTGTTATGGCAGGGTAGTAGCTTTGAATTATAGTAAATGAATGAATGCCTTTTATTTTAGTTGAACCGGTAACAGATAATAATTTTACAGTATTGTTTTCAATATAAAAATCAGCGGAGATTTCGACCCCTTCTTGAAATTCCTCTACTATGGCGGTATTGGTTCTACTTAAAGAAATCGCCTTTTCCAAAGCGTTTGATAATTCAGATTTGTTGTATACTTTTGTCACTCCATTCGAGCTATTGCAATCGACCGGTTTCACTACTATTGGAAAACTGAAACTTTCAAACGATTTTATATTTATGTCACCTGCTATTTTATATTTTGCTGTTGAAATATTGTTATCTAAAAGCATCTTTTTCATATATGCTTTATTCGTGACATTTAACGCTGTTTGATAAGAAATATAACAAGGCAAAGATAAGGCTTCTGAAATTTGTGCCACAGTTAACAATGCTTGATCAGTACAAGCTGTTGTAATTAATCTGACATGTTCTTCAATGGCTATTTTTGTTACATTTTCGACATCCAATGTGCTGGACACAATATGTTTATCTGCAAATGGTTTTGCAGGTGGATTGTCAAAATAATCCACCAAAATAACTTCATGCCTACGTCTTTTTAGTTCATTTATTAGAGCTATTTGATCTGAGCCTCCAGCTAAAACTAATATTTTCATATTTTATTACACTGTTTTTAACACCACATCGGCGATAAATTCCACTTGAGATTCCGTCAAGTCGTAATACAGAGGCAGACACAATATTCGTCTCGACACGTCTTCCGACTGACAGCAAGGAAAATAAGGCACTATCTTATTGAAAGTATTTACCGAAGGATAAAAATATCTTCTCGGAAAAATCCCATGACTGTTTAACGCTTTTTCTACTTTCAACAACGCATTTTCGGAAGAAAATATCACAGGAAAATAGCTGTAATTACAATCCTGATTGATTTTCTGAAACTGTAAATCACTGTTGGATGAAAGAATTTCCCTGTACAGAAGATATTTCCTTTTTCTATCGTCCAAAGCGGCCTGCAAATATGCGAGATTGGCTAATCCGACCGCTGCATGTACTTCGGTCATTTTGCCATTGAAACCGTCGTCTATCACATCTTTATTGTCGTCGAAACCAAAAAAACGGATTCGTTTCAGTTTTTCGTGCAATTCATCATCAACTGAAACACAGCCTCCGCCCTCGGCAGTATTCAGCATTTTTGTAGCATGAAAACTTGTAGCCGAAATATCGCCGTATTCGAAAATATTTTTGCCGTTGTATGTAACCCCGACCGCATGTGCAGCATCGTATATTACTTTGAGGTTATGTTTGGCGGCAATAGCGCCTATTGATTCTATATTACAGGGATTTCCGAACACATGTACAGGCATAATAGCTACAGTATGCTTATTGATTCGTTCCTCTATTTTTTCGGGGTCAATATTCAAAGTTTCCTTATCAATATCCACAAAGACAGGCGTGCAGCCTTCCCATATAATAGAACTGACTGTAGCAATAAAAGTAAAAGGAGTAGTAATAATTTCGCCTTTTAGTTCCAATGCACGTATAGCCATTTGAATAGCTACAGTTCCATTAGCAACGGCAACCATATTTTTCACATGTAAAAATTCGGCTATTTTCTTTTCAAATTCTTGAACCAAAGGACCGTTATGCGTCATAATTCCACGTTTCCATACGCCTTCCAACAATTTGGTTACATCGCTCAATGGAGCAAGAGTAGGCATCGTCACATAGATATTTTTTTTATCCATTTCGTTTGATATTAGTTTGTGTTATAAAATCTTCAATTAATTTAGCCTGTCGTAATATAATTTTATAATTATTGATTCTTATGTCGTCATTTTCAATGCAATTGTGAAATCGTTCTATAGATTTCATAAATGCGTCATCGGCAGGCAACAGTCTTGTTTCCGTTTTATCGCCGGTTTTAATGGAAACCTCCGGGATAAAACCGGCCGGAGCAGTCAACACCCTGCCGGAAACAAGATGCCCTTTACTTCCCCAGATTTCGAGGTCGCATTTATAGTTGTTGTCCATTCCAAAAGCAATTTGCGCCGTTGTACCTTTATCGTTTACCAAAGCGGCAGAACCGTAAACATCGACTTCAAATTCATCGATATAGTTGGATTGGGCATAAACAATTTCAGCAGTTTCGCCTAATAGCATTGATGCATATTTAATTGTATATCCACCGGCGTCTAATAATGCTCCTCCACCCAATATCCTGTTGTATCTGAAATCGGAAAGCGAACGACGGGGAAAACCAAAAGATATGCGGTACAGTCGCACATCGCCTATTTCGCCGGAATTGACAATGTCGTCAATTGCTGCAAGTTGACAGTGGAAAGTAAACATATAATTTTCGTGTACAGCCAAATTGTTTTTCCGCGCAAGTTCCAGCAAAACATTAGTATCGCTTAATGATACAGTTGCAGGTTTTTCCACTAAAATATGTTTGCCTGCAATCAATGCCTGCTTTGCCCATGTAAAATGCAAAGCAGGAGGAAGAGGCAAATATACTGCATCTATTTCATCCGAATGAATAATACTTGCATAACTGTCGAATATTTTCCCTCCATATTGAGTTACAAACGCTTCGGCTTTGATTCGCTCAGTTTCGATTATTTCGTCGGTTGCATCCGCCCATTCGGATTTATCGGCAATAGCTACGCCGGTAAATACAAAATCGGACAATTGTCGAAGAGCGGGTAGAAATCTTCGCAAAGCAATTTCAGAAGGGCATATTATTCCTGTTCGTATCATTGTTAGACAAATGAAATAGCAGCGATTAGACTGCGTGCCTGAATATTCAGATAGTTATTGAATTTCAAAAAAGTATAAAGTTGATTTAAGGTCATCCAAAAGTATTTATCGGGCAACTCTACCCCGATTTCATCTCCGGCTACAACAATCATATTCCTGTTTTGCTCCCTGAAAAAGCGACCGCCTTCTTCCGACTGCAAAGTGTCGAATACTATTTGTTTTGGATTTGCTTTCAATACATAATCCAGAAACGGAAGAGCGCCTTCTTTGGTTTGCCGGTAATTCCCGGTAAGACATTGCACCGTAGGAGCAAATTCAATAATATCGTGGTTGCCGCATTCCAACTTGGCTTGTACTGCGAAATGCAATATCCCGTTAATTTCTTTACAGACAAAAGCGCACAGTCCTTCCTGTACCGGTTCAACCATAGGCTGAGTCCATTTTACTACCTCGCGATTACCAATTTCAACGTCAACAGCAATTACCTTAAAAAACTTATGCATTTCGTGACATATCTCATCGTCGCCCACTATCCATTGATTCATTTCGTTTAACGGTATTTGTCGCACACTCAAATCATAAACGCTTTTAAGTTGAGTAATAAAGGTAATAATGTTTTCAACCGAATATAAACTGCCATTATTTGATAAAGCCGATTTCAGAAATGCCTGTTGAACAGTATTTAACTTGTTTTTATGCTCAAGATAATTAAAAAAATCAGCCACCTCAGGTTCAAAACTGCCAAACGGAATGCCGGAAATAACCGTACGCGTATCCATATTCACCAGATTGTCATAATGCATAAGTCGCTTCAACTGTCCTAATGTAAGCCATATAAAGTTATCGTATATGGGGATATCCTCTTCTATTTTGATAATGATATTCCTGTTGCGTTTTTTCAGAAAACGCGCACCCTGTTCCGATTGAAGCTGGTCGAGTAATATCTGACCGGAATTGGCATTTTGAAAATATTCCAGATAAAGCGGTTTTTTACCTTTATGAACCTGAGAATAATTGCTTCGAGTTGCCTGTAAAGTAGGCGAAAGTTGCACACAGTTCACATTTCCAGGCTCAATTTTCGCCTGCATTAAGAAATGTAAAATTCCGTCAAATTCTTTTGTGATAAAACCAAGATACCCGATTTCAGGTTGGTTTATAATGGGTTGATCCCAGCATTGAACAGAACCCCAATTAGTTTTTATGCGAATACCATCGATGCTGAAAAATTTACCCGAATTATGTCGCAGGTTTTCATTACAAAGAATCCATTTATCCAACTCTTTAAAAGGTATTTTGTTGACATTTACCTGTACAGCTTTATTTTGTTCATCCAACCATTTAATTACTTCCTTAGTTTGAAAAAAATAACCATCACAAGCAAAGGCGCTTCGCAAAAACTGATATATGCTTATTTTACTGCAATTATAATCCTGAACCATTTTATTTTCTTGAATTTTTAATATATGTGTCTATAAGTACAGACAATTTTTTTGCTCCTATCTCCGATAAATGATCGGCGTCGTAATAGTCGGTCGAGACAAAAGAACTGTCGGTCATTAAATTCAGGTAAGTGCAATTCTGATATTTATCGGCTATTTTATTCGCAGTTTCTATCGTCACTGTTAATTGTTCGCTGTTCAAATGTTGACAGTATGTTTTGTAAGCCGGAGGCGTAACAAGAAGAACATTTGCATTGTGTACTATACACAAATTGATTATAGAATCTAAAATAGAAATATTGTCATTAAAAATTCTTGTTGTTTGCAAAGAATGAATATTGTTTCGAGTATGCCGTGTAGCGGCAGTTTTTCCTGTTTCTTCCAAATCATGAGCATTTTTAGAATTATAACTTATTCCCCAACCCTGTTTGGAACATGTTATATTATTGCCTTGTAACCACGATTTTAGCGACCTGATATTTGTAGTAAATTTATTACTTAACACTTCAAGATGATATTTTAACTTATCGTTATTCGTTGATATTTTATAATAGATTACATAATTTTTAACCCGCCACGATTCTTTGCCGGCTGATAAACGTCCCCATAAAGTGAAATAAGAAACAGGTATGACAACAGTTTTCAAATTATTTAGTTTTGCCTCGTACCGTTTCAGAATTTCACAGTCATAATCTAATGATTGTGATACGTGTGAGGCATTAAACACGTCATTGGTCGAAAAATAAACAGGGTCAATTCCATAATAAGTATGCGAATTTCCTAAAATCAGTGTTTCAATTTTGTCGGCATTAGCATCTAAATAATTCTTTTTGTAAGAATAATCGTTGGGTATATGACGCAGTAATATTTCAAATAAAATGAAAAACACTAAAACAGGCAGTAAATATAAAAATGTATGGAGGATGAATTTTTTCATGATTAATTAGAATTGAAAATAAATAAATTCCTGTTCTTCACCGCTGAAACAGATTATTACGGATGTCAGTGCATAATAAAATCCCCACCGTAAATAACGTTTTTTGATAAAACTTAAATTTTCGATTGCATATTGATTTTTCCTTCCCGACCATTCTATTAACAAAAAGACTGTTACGAGAAACAGTGTCATGAGCATTCTTTTAATCATAATTTGCGGCACAGCAAACAGTGAAAATGAAAAGATTTTCGAAAAATACATCCATGCCTGAGTTATATTTTCTGCACGGAAGAATATCCACCCGAATACTATCAGAGCAAAAGTAATCCCCATCTGAACTAATTCCTTAATAGCAGGAAATCGTTTATTTTCGGTGACAGAATTAATGTATTTCCGGTTTTTGTTCCATAATATCAGAGGCAAAAACAAAACTGCATGATAGAATCCCCATGTGATAAACGTCCAATTTGCTCCATGCCAAAAACCACTGACAAGAAATATAATAAACGTATTACGTATTACTTTTTCTTTCGACACGCGACTTCCACCTAACGGAATGTAAACATAATCACGAAACCACGTAGTTAACGATATATGCCAGCGTCGCCAAAATTCGGCAATATCACGTGAAAAATAAGGAAAGTTAAAATTGCGCATCAGATTGAAACCGAACAGGCGAGCCGAACCGATAGCAATGTCGGAGTAACCCGAAAAGTCGCCGTAAATTTGAAATGCAAAAAATATTGCACCCAACAGCAAAACACTTCCCGATTGCTCCTGATATGTTTCAAAAACATGGTTAACATAAATAGCGCAATTATCAGCAATGACTATCTTTTTAAATAAACCCCAAAGAATCTGTCGCAAACCGTCAACAGCTTTTTCGTAATCGAACGTGCGTTGGCGACAAAATTGCGGCAATAAATTAGTTGCCCGTTCAATGGGACCTGCAACTAATTGCGGAAAAAAACTGACAAAGGCAAAGAAACTGACTATATCTTTAGTCGGTTCTATTTTTTTCTGATATACGTCAATCGAATAACTCAACGCTTGAAAAGTGTAAAAACTAATTCCCACTGGAAGAATAATATATAAAGTTGTTGCTTGTAAATGAATTCCGACAGAAGCAAAGGCAGATACAAAATTTTCGACAAAGAAATTATAGTATTTAAATAATCCCAAAATACCCAAATTCAGTATTATGTTACTGATTGATATAAATTTGCAAGTAACAAATGGGGGGAGGGTAGATATCTTATTATCAATATATCGCATGAGTATTCCGCTACTCCAGCTACACAAACTTGTAAAAGCGATTAAAATCAGGAAACGCCAGTCCCACCATCCATAAAAAACATAAGAAACAACGACGATAAAAAAATTTTGCAGTCGCAAATTACGATTGAATATAAACCAGTATAGTAAAAATACTACAGGCAAGAAAATTGCAAATGTGATGGAATTAAAAAGCATTTTTATTTTCTGTTAAATTGAAGTGAATTATCGTCGTTTGATTAATGAAAAAACAATTTGTTTAGCCTCCATATATTCGGATAATTTTGTTCTTTCGTAAATAAAAATGGTCAGCATTCCGCCTGCTATACACTGTAAAAATAAACTAACCATATAGTTTGAAACAGGAAGCAGCAAAATGCTCCACATACAAAGCGCCACAAAGAAAGAAATACCAAAAGTGGGCAGAATGTCTTTTATCTGTTTCTTTGAGGGATAATCTATCAGAGAAGCAGAATAATGGCTGTTAAGGAAATAAGCAAACAGCGAGGTGCAAACGCTTCCACACAGCATGACTTTTATTCCTAAAAAAATGCCTAATGTAACGGGGATAACCGCAATTGCTTTTTTTATTATTTCCAATTTCAGAAAAAGGTCAGACCGTCCTTTTACTTGAAGAATATTCAGATTTAAAGCATGTAAAGGATAAAGCATTCCTGAAAAACAAATTATTTGCAGATATTCTACAGCAGGCAACCATTTTTCGCCTATCAACACAAGCAGAAGCGGTTTTGCGACAGCCGCCAGTCCTAACATGCACGTAAATGAAATAAGCATGGTTGTTTTTATCGTTTTTTGATAAGCCAATTTTAAACGTTCCGATTCGTCCTGAATAGAACTCAGCGCCGGATAACTCACTCTTTGTATGACATTAGTCAAATTGCTCGAAAAAATAGAGCTAAATTGTTCTGCCCTTGTATATTGTCCCAATTGGTTTGCTGTATAAAAGCGCCCTATAATCAAATAAAAAACATTTTTATAAAGGGTATCTATTAACCCCGACAGAAGTAATTTTGACCCGAATCCAAACATCTCGTTGAAACTTTTTTTCGAAAACTCCCACGAAGGTCGCCAGGAACTGTATATCCAAAGAAAAAGGGCATTAAACAATTGACGTGAAATTTGTTGTCCGACTAAACTCCAGACGCCACATCCACCGAATGCCATTCCAATACCGGTTATGCCGCTCAAAACGGCTGAAAAAAAAGATGCTTTAGTCTGTGTTTTAAAATCAATTCGTTTTACAAGTATAGTGCGTTGAATAATAGACAGCGCGTTAATAACAAGAATTACGCCAATCACTCTGGTTACCGGAATCAGGACCGGTTCGTCGAAAAAAGAACTGATAATCGGCGCACATAAATACAACACACAGTAAAAGAAGAGACCGACAAAAAAATTAAAATAAAAGACTGTATTGTAATCAATATCTTTAGCGTCTGTTTTACGAATCAATGCATTGGAAAATCCACTATCTATAAACGAATTGGAAATGGCGATAAATACGGTTATCATTCCAATTATTCCAAATTCGTCGGGTGATAACAAACGGGCTAATATTAAACCGACTAAAAATGTTGTTCCGGAATTTACAACGTTATCCGTCAAGCTCCATTTGAAACCATGGATTGTCTTATTTTTTATGGAACTCATTAATTGTTTTTAACATGCAATTTAGGAATGAAAAATTAATAACATATAATAATGTTCATAATAACTAACTCAAATTATTTATTTCATATCCCTTAAAATAGTATGAATCTTCCACGGAGATTTTGTTGGCATTTTTTGCATTGATTCTATTGATAATGCATCCATTCTGGGGTGCATTTCAAATTGTCGCATTATCCGGACTAATAATTGCGTAGATGTAAAAGTCCGAAGGACTTGAATATGAATAACCCCTTGCAAGCGGAGCGTAGCTCGGGGTTGGTCGAAGCTGGTCGATACCCCTTGGAACTATGTAATAGTTCAACTACTACGTAGTTGATGTTAGGGGTTGGCTTAACCCCGAACTGCGCTGCGCTTGTTCGGGGTTATTCATATTGAACACCTCGGTGTTTTT
>JAIROC010000260.1 GCA_031257735.1 Bacteroidales bacterium
CATTTCCGTCTTTGAAGAAATAAAGTATCCGACGTATATAAATAATATATTCTTTAAATGATTTAAAACAAATGAGTTATATATGTAATGAAAAGAAAATAGACAACAAAAGAAACTCCTGCATCTTTTTTTGCTCAAAGATGCCGATAGAATTTTTTCTATATGTCTCAATATAAGATGTTCCCTTTTCATGGTGTTGTTCTTTAATTTACTTGCAAATATACAAAATAATTACTTACATTTTTTTATTTATTGTTATCAATTTTTTTCCCTACATGTATATGACTCTTTAGACCCCTATTTTGTTGCCTGAGACAGTGATTTTTTTTATTATTTTTTTGTAACTAAATAACACACAAAATATTAATTTTGTTCATAAACTCCCGTTCGGACGCGGTTCTACCTCGTTCGAATTATCCTCGCAGGTTTTACCCGCGCAGTAAAAAGAATATAAAAAAATAACCAATGTCAGTAGTATAGATTGAAATGGGAAATGTATTAAAAATAAATGCAGGCATAGCCTGCGTGGATAGAGCGAACGAGGTAGAACCCCGAAATCAATAGTGTAGCGCAATGCTTCAACAAATGAAAATGATTATTAAACGGTAATATGTTTGGTTGTTTGCCGTTATAATCCATAATTAGATAAACATGATTACTATAGGAATTACAGGTACAATAGGAGCTGGAAAAGGGACACTTGTGGATTATTTGACGTCAAGAAAAGATTTTGTTCATTATTCTGTGCGCAGTTTTTTGATAGCAGAACTCACCAATCGTCAGATGCTAATTAACAGAGACACTATGACATGCTTAGCAAATGAATTGCGAAAGAAATATACGTCTTCTTATATTATTGATTGCTTGTTTGCGCTTGCGCAAACAATAGGAAAAAATGCTGTTATCGAAAGTATCCGTGCGATTGGTGAAATAGAATCCTTACGCAAGAAAGGAAATTTTTATCTTTTGGCAATAGATGCAAATCCTGCTATTCGGTACAAACGCATTGTTTGTCGTCGGTCGGAGACAGATCATGTAAGCTTTGAAGAATTTTTACAAAATGAACAACGAGAAATGACATCTACCGATGCGAATAAACAAAATATTAGTCAATGTATCGCACTCGCGGATTATTTGCTCTGCAATGACGGGACAAGAGATGAATTATATAAACAATTGGAAAATATACTCGCGAAAATGAATTGATCTATGGAAAAAGAAAAAAAACACATTCGTCCTTCATGGGATGAATATTTTATGGAAATAGCCAATACAGTCGCCCAACGCGCTACTTGTGATAGAGGAAGAAGTGGTTGTGTTATCGCACGGGGTAAACAACTATTGGTTACAGGTTATGTAGGTTCTCCTAACGGGCTGGCACATTGTGACGATGTAGGTCATCAGATGAAAAAGACCATTCACGAAGACGGAACTATTACTACTCACTGTGTGCGTACAGTTCACGCAGAACAAAATGCAATTTGTCAGGCTGCTAAATTAGGTATTGCTCTGGAAGGGAGTACGCTTTACTGTAGAATGACGCCTTGCAGGACCTGCGCTATGCTCATTATTAATTGTGGTATCAAACGAGTGGTCTGCGAAAAAAAATATCACGCAGGTAAAGAAACAGAAGAAATGTTTAAACTTGCCCGCGTCAAACTCGAATTTATGAGTGAAGAAATACTAAAATACAATGACCAGTGATGTCGAACATGAATTTATTTTGCCTTTTATCAAATGTAAGTATATTTTTTTTGAGTATCTTACAAACAAATTAGTAAAAAAACATTTATCTCTTGCCGTCTCGTCGAAAAATAGTATCTTTGCTTCTCAAATCAGAGGTAATGATTTGTTCTATTTTGAAATAATTAATAAGTGTAAAAAACATACTAAAACAGATAAAGAAAATGAAAAGAATATGTATTTTGGGGGCAGGGATGGTATCACGTCCTATTATTGTTCATCTATTGGAGAAAGGTTTTGAGGTTACGGTTGCTAGCAATGATTTATCAAAGGTAGACTTTATGCAGCAATATCCATACGGGAAAAGAGAATTATTTGACGTGCATAGTCAAGATCAGTTATCTCAATTGGTTTCAGAACATGATATTATTGTCAGTTTATTGCCGTATATTTTCCATATTGATGTAGCGCGTCAGTGTATACGTCATCGCAAACATCTGGTAACATCCTCCTATGTAAAACCTGAAATGCAGGCTTTGGATATGGAAGCCCGTCAATCGGGAATTGCCTTGCTAAATGAAATGGGACTTGATCCGGGTATAGACCACATGTCCGCCATGCGCATCATTGATTATATTCATGGGAAAGAAGGAGACGTTGAAGAATTTTATTCGCTTTGCGGCGCATTACCTGCTCCCGAAAGTTCACACGATAATCCATTTCGGTATAAGTTTTCATGGAGCCCCAAAGGGGTTGTTTTGGCAGGAAACAATAGCGCTATATATAAAAGAAAAGGAACGGTTGTTGAAACTCCTACCGAGAATTTATTTAAAGATATATTTACGGTTGATTTTCCGGAGGTAGAAACATTAGACGTTTATCCAAACAGAAACTCGTTAGATTATATCGACATTTACAAAATCCCAGAAGCAAAAACCATCTTTAGAGGAACGTTTCGGTATCATGGATGGTGTGAAAGTCTGGATGCTTTCAAACGTCTGCAATTAACGTTACCTAATCAGGAAGACATGACAGGATTAACCTACGCCCAATACTTGGCAACCAAGATTAAAACAATTTCCACAGAGAATTTAAAACAAAAAGTAGCAAGTTATTTAGAGGTAGATATAAATTCTACGCCTGTTCGGTCATTGGAGTTTTTAGGTTTTTTTGACGAAAAGGCAATGAACAGAACATACGATTCTGCATACGAAATAACGTCTGACTTAATGATCAATACCATGATGATGCAATCCCATGAACGGGATATGAGCGTTATGCAACATAATTTTATTGCAAAATATAAAGACGGACGCCGAGAAATGATAGTTTCCCGTTTGTTGGATTTTGGTATTCCGCATGGAGATACATCTATTGCCCGCACAGTAGCTTTGCCTGCGGCTCTCGCAGTTGAATTATTGGCGGAAGACAGTAATATCATTGGGGTTCACCGTCCTGTCATTCCTGAAATATATAATCCTGTGCTGAACAAATTAGCGGATTTAGGAATAAGCATGCAAGAAACATACGGATTGGACATTAAAAATATGATTGATAATCGATAAACAGTTTATAAACAGAATAACATATAGATTATGATTTCTCAAAAACAAGAACTGCAAATACAACAAAGATTGTCTCCGCGACAAATCTTGTTAATGCGCTTGTTACAAGTACCTCTTGTTTCTTTAGAACAACGCATCAATCAGGAATTGGAGGAAAATCCAGCGCTTGAATTAGTAGAAAAAGAAACAGACAACGAAAATAATACACTCGAAAACAATGAAGAAGAAGAATATGTATCAGATACCGAAAATACGCCTGATGAAGACAATGTTCAGGAAGAATTTAATAAGGAAACAGACATTGATATGGATGATTATTTTGCAGAAGACTATGGAGAAATGAATTATGCCCCTTCTGCACATAATACCAATAAAGACGAAGAATATCCTAATAAAGATGAGATGTATGTTTCCCATGAAAGTTTTCAGGAAAGTTTATTAGCTCAATTGAGAATGTTTAATCTGTCGGAAGAAGATGCAAAGTTAGCAAGGTTTTTAGTTGGATATATAGATGATACAGGATATTTATCCCGTTCGGAGGAAGATATGGTGAATGACCTGTTGTTTAATATGAATATTACAACAACCGCCGAACATTTAAATAAATTAATAGAGGAGGTAATTCATAAATTCGATCCGCCGGGTACAGGAGCAAGAGACTTAAGAGAATGTCTTTTAATCCAATTAGAACGTATGAATAAAGAACAACAAGAACAGGAAGAAGATATTCTTTTGGCAATACAAATTATAGATAAATACTTTAATGAATTTACCAAAAAACATTTCGACAAAATCAAGAGAACCTTATTATGTAGTGATGAACAATTTCATGGAGCAATTTCTGTCTTATTAAAATTAAACCCTAAACCGGGAATGGTTTTTTCGTCCAGCGAGAATAATTATATTCTTCCCGACTTCATTGTTTCTATTAATGAAAAAACACAAGAGTTGGAACTTGATTTACAAAACATAAATATCCCTGAACTGCGTGTCGGAAAAATATATCAGGGACTGTATAAAGAATTACAAAATAAAAAATCTATCAGTAACGAAGAACGAAGAGAAGCTATGATTTTTGTCAAACAAAAGGTAAACGCTGCCCGATGGTTTATTGAAGCGCTCTCTCAACGAGAACAAACCCTATATAAAACAATGTATGCCATTATGAAATATCAAAAAGATTTTTTTCATACAGGAGATGAAATGGCTTTGAAACCGATGGTCTCTAAAGATATTGCTGCGGAAATAGGAATGGATATTTCTACTGTATCACGTGTTGTACGTTTGAAACATGTACTTACTCCCTACGGAGTATATCCATTGAAATTTTTCTTTTCGGAGTCCCTGACCAAAGATACAGGTGAAGAAGTGTCCTCGCATGAAATTAAAAAAATGATTGTTGATATAATACGCGACGAAGATAGTGATCTCCCATATACGGACTTGATGCTCTGTAAGGTTTTAAACAGTAAAGGGTACAATATTGCTCGTCGGACAATTGCCAAGTATCGGGAACAATTAGGTATTCCTGTAGCAAGATTGCGAAAATAATAATAACAGTCATTGTTGTCCGATAAAAAATTATGAGGATCTACGCCCTTCATTTTTTTTTGTATTTTTGCAATAAACAATCTTAATAAGAATGCAATGCACAAAGATAGCAATTTTTTTGGTACATCAGTTTCCGGACAACTGATTTCTTATATTACCCCTTATATTATTAGAAAATCGGGTTAAAAAATATAACTTGGACTACTATGTTAAGAGGTTTACAACGCGTGATCACCTTGTTAGTATGTTGTTTTGTGTGTTAGCAAAATGTAGTTCATTGAGAGAGGTTAGTGGGGCAATGCTTGGATTATCAGGAAAAACGAAACATTTCGGGTTAGAACATTTACCTTTTCGTAGTACACTATCCGATGCTAACAAACGAAGGGATGCAAATGTGTTTAGCCATATCTATCATCAGTTATTGTACCAATATAAGCATTTTATCTCGGACAGCCGATTTAAAGAAGTTATTAACAAACAAAATTTTCCACTCAAATATTTTCTTGGAGACAATGAAAACGCCATAAAGATACAAATATATTGAGCATTGATAGTAAATTTACTAATGACTGTTTTGCAAAAACAAATAAAACGCCCTTGGGCTTTTTCAATTTTAGTGAGCTTTGGCAAGATACATCTCTTTAATTAGTGTCTGTCTATATAGTCAGAAACAGCAATCAATACGCCGTCATTGCGAGCGCAGCGAAGCACCCGTAAGAGCAGCGGAGCTAATCCCTAACCAAAGAACGCATTGATTGTTAGGGATTGCCACGTCGCTGCGCTCCTCGCAATGACGGTATTTGGAAACTGTTCATTCTATTCATTCCGCGTTGTCGGATGGGGATTAGCTCCGCTGCTCTTACGGGTGCGGGTCAAGCCCGCAATGACGGCGTTGTTTGGACGGCGTTGATGATTACTTTCTTATACTTTATAGACAGACACTAATTAGTGTCTATCCGAAAACTCATAAATTCATTTCTTCAATGTATAATTGTAATCAGAGAATAACGGTAAAGGGCTGAAAGCCCGCAATCAATAGCACAGGGCAACGCCCTGTGTAACGTAAAGCGCTAAAAACTAAGCCC
>JAIROC010000372.1 GCA_031257735.1 Bacteroidales bacterium
TGTATTCTCCGGAATGTGGATGCGACAAAAATTTGGAGTAACAGAAATGATTCTACAAAAAAAATAAACGGTGTAGGAAAATGGGAATTTATTTATCCGGACAAGTGGTCTAGTCATTAGTGTATATATATTGATTATAAAGGTAGTTTCCCGTTATATGTGATGGGTACAGGTATGACCGGTTATTTCAGACCTTGGAAATTATTTATGTATATAGGCGACCCGGATGATATGAATTTATATGAGTTTTATAAGAAATGAAACAAGTATGTTTGTAAGATAATAAATTGAATAAAAATGGGTAAAAAAGTAAAAGAACGTGTTATTTCGCAAAATGAGTACCTTGCCCGGCTTGAGCAGGGCGTTCCTGTTGGCGATTGCTGGGTGGACATGGGGAACGGGCAACTTGCTTATGCACTGCAGGAAGTAGTAGTAGTTGCCCGCCAATTTAACAAATACAAAGATAAATTTCTTATGCCGCAGACTGTTTCCGTATTAGCGGCGGTGGACAATACTCGTGTGGATACTCGACAACGGGATGCTCGAATCCACGCTGTAGAACAACAAATGGCATTTGAGCAAAAAAAGAAAGAAATAAAAGAACGCCTTTATAAGATTACTCAAAAGTATTTTAATGATGCAAAAGCAAGATCATTTCCCAATCATGAACTTCTTGAAAAAATACAAATTAGTGAAACGCTCCTGCTCCTGGCAATAGAGAAAGACGAGAGTCCGCTTTCAGTTTATGCTTTTCCATCGGATTTGTACGCCAAAGAAACACAGTTGATAAAAGAATTTGTTCAAATACGGTCAATAACAGCAAAAGAGTTTAAGCCATCCGACCCGGGAACAATCAGACGAGCGCCAACTGAATATGAAAAATGGATGATGGAACGGCGTCAGTTAGATCCTTTTGCTTATCAAATGGGTAGCCGTCTCGAAATACAGATTGTTGCGGTAGCATTGTTGGGAGGAGGTACATTCAGTTATTTGCGTGCTGCAGGAGTATTTACTTTGGAAACAAACATGACGGCGGCGGCAATAAAAGGCGGTACAAGCGCCATAGGACAGGCTATTGCCGGCGGTGGCGCCAAGGATATTAATGTTATAGGAGTAGCAAGTGACGCTTTTCTGCTTCCGGGATTAGGCGCTATTGGAGGTAACATGGTAGAAGTGAAACCTTTTAACACGAAACAACTCTTTAGGTTAGTTGGTTACAATAAATCGTTCGGTGAATTTGGAATACAAGCCGTCACTTCCTATGGTACAGGAAAACTGGGCGACTACGGATTCAGTAAATTTTCTCCCTATTTAGAAACGTCAGGCGAACAAATATTCTATAACATTAACTACAATACATGGATACAGGTAATTAGCAACAAGATAAGTAATACACTGGCATCTGAATATGAAGAATAAAATAATTGGATTTGTCAAGAAGTATCATGCTCCATTAATTGGTTTAGGAATTTTAATCCTTGTTTGTCTGATTGGATATATGTATAATTATTATCCTGTTAACAAATATGGAATATATACGGTTGGCACAGTAACCGACGTTAAAAGAACCGGAGGACGCGTAGGTCCATCCTGTTTCTTTTATTTTTATTACAAGGGGAAAAGATATGAAGGGAGCAACCCTACCAATTTGAAGAAAAAAGACATCGGTAAACGCTTTTATGTACAATTCCTGAAAGATAATCCAAATCGTTGCGGGCTGGAAGACAACAAACCTGTACCCGATTGCATAAAAGAAGTTCCGCCGGAAGGCTGGGCTGAAATTCCACACTGTTCATACAGGGACGAAAAAGTCGTTAGGGCATTAACAGAGTTTTATACGGCATACATTTCGGAATGTGACAATCCCGATGGAAGCATTGAACGCATTGATTCACTCCGGAATAAATATCTCACAAAAACATTGCTCACAAGACTTGAAGCGAAGGATTTGGATTATGACCCGATACTTCAGGCGCAGGATTGCGACCAAAAAACAATCCGGACGCTCGAAATTGACGCCGAACAGAAAAATGTCTATATCGTTTGTTATACCTCGCCGCACAACTCTCAAAAAACACGTATAAAATTGCTCATCGTAGAATGGAGGGGCAGTTATTTGATTGATGATATTTTAAACGACACAAACATAGTATAAACATGAATGTATTGAATCATACAAAGCCGTATTTCAATTCCGGTAAAATGTCCCACAGAATTAAATATGAGAAACATCAGGATAAACGGGGGACGCTGTACAGTGTATTATTTATCTTTTTTGCCTGTCTTGCCTTTATATCTTGCAGGCAATCTGAAAAATTAATTTTTCCTGCGACGCTGAATAATGAAAAAACAGATAAACATGTACAGATCCCATTCAACATTAGCAACATTTGGATTGACAGGTAATCTTGCAGTTACGTATTTAGGTTCTTATGAATTAGTTTGGAAAATTTTATCTCTTGATATTAATACAAAAACTGCTATAGTTGAGTTTAAGGTAGAAAATTCATCAACAATGCAATCTGCATCTCGACCTCCAATAATTGGCTATTGGCGCATCTGGCAAAATACGATAGGGAAAATGATTAATAAGACTTTTGAAACGGGACCCGGTTCGAAAACAACTCAAACTATTAGGTGGGAAGAAACGATAAAATTTTAGATTATAGGAAATAATTAACAAAAATTTGCAAATGCCTGTATAAGCATTACCTTTGTATAATGAAATTTATAGTTATAATAATATTATGTTGTATGTTTTTTATGTTTTCTTGCAAAAATCCTAATAGAGAAGAATTTATAGGGAAATGGGAATCTGAAGACAAAGCAATGATTGTTCTTAATGAGGACAATACTTGCGTTCTTAGGAATTTGGATGCGACAAAAATTTGGGGCGCCAAAAATGATTCTGAAATAAAAGAAATAAACAGTACAGGAAAATGGGAATTTGTTTCCCCTGACAAGTTATCCCGCCGTTATCGTATATACATTCATTATGATAAAGGACATTTTCCGTTATTTATGATGGGAACGGGATTAACCGGTTATTTCAGACCATGGAAATTATTTGATTATATAGGCGACCCGGATGATATGAATTTATATGAATTTTGAATTATTTTGTATATTTGCATTACGAAAACCATTAAATTTTTAAAATATGGCAAGATTAAATTTTGAAGAAAGGAACAGAAACAGTTATCAAAAAATATCGGATGTTCCGAAAGAAGTAATAGATAAATACAAAGGCGTATTGCCCAATGAATTGATTACCATTTGGAAAACAATGGGATTCGGCATTTACGAAAATGGTTTTCTGCAACTCGTCAATCCGGATGAATACGAGTTTGTTTTTGAGTATGTTGATAAATTATTAGAGCCTTCTATTGTGTGGGCAACAACAGCACTTGGAGATATACTGATGTGGGAAGGAAATCAAAACTGGACAATTAGTGAAGATGAAGGAAATCGAAATGTGTTAATTAACGTGAGGCGATGTAACAATCATGTAGTTGGAGATATGGAGGCTGTATTGGATTTCTTTTTAGGTGATGAAACAGCAATAGCCCATAAAGATTGTTTTGATTCAAAACCCTACTTAAACATAAAGGGCAAGTTGTCGCCATTAGAATATGGTCAATGTTATGGTTATGTTCCGGCTATTGCATTGGGCGGAAGCGCATCAATAAAGAATCTTAAAATAGTTGATGCTAAATCTTACATTGATATAATTGGTCAGGCGGTTGGAAAAATTGTGGATTTAGAATGACCTATCCTTTTTTACAGGAGTTTATTCTGACCAAAGAATATATAGACACGCTTGATCCGAAAGAAAAAGAGCGTTTGGGTAAATTGCGGCACAAGTTCTATGTTTTGGAAGACGAAGTTATACAGAAGGCATTGAATG
>JAIROC010000379.1 GCA_031257735.1 Bacteroidales bacterium
TTGTTTGTGCATTGATATTTAACAACAAACCTATCGCAACGGAGAAAAACAATAATTTTTTCATTTTGTTCATTTTAAATTTATTTAATACTTTCTTTTCTTTGTTTATAAAATTTTAATTATGGGTGCAAAGATACAATCTTTTTTGATACGAAAACTACTTTCATTCATTTTTTTATATTCACTTGTTCTCATATAAAAAATATACATAATTCATGCCAGCTCTTTGAATCATGATAATCTTATTCTTAGACAACAATATAATGAATAGTCAAAAAAATTTACCATGCAAACAAAGGACGATTTTGCATTAAGTCATGAATATTTTTAGCTGTTTTTTCAATCAATGTTTCATTATTGATGTCACATAAAATAGCATCTATCATTTCAACAATGGTTTCCATTTCGTTTTCTTTTAATCCACGTGTTGTAATGGCAGGAGTTCCGATACGAATACCAGAGGTAGTAAAAGGTGTCCGAGAATCGAAAGGAACCATATTCTTATTAATAGTAATATCTGCTTTTACTAAAGTATTCTCGGCAAGTTTACCCGTCAAATCAGGAAACTTTGTCCGAAGATCTATTAACATCAAATGATTATCTGTTCCGTTAGAGATAATTTTATACCCTCTGTCCATAAATGCCTTCGCCATAGCTTGAGCATTTTTCATTACTTGTTTGATATATGCCGTATAATTTTCACTCAAGGCTTCTCCAAAAGCAACAGCTTTTGCAGCAATTACATGTTCCAATGGTCCTCCCTGTACGCCCGGAAAGACAGCTGAATCAAGTAATGCAGACATTTTTTTGATTTCTCCTTTAGGTGTTGTTTTCCCCCAAGGATTATCAAAATCTTTTCCCATGATCATCAATCCTCCGCGAGGACCACGAAGCGTTTTATGCGTAGTAGATGTACATATATGACAATATTGTACTGCATTATTCAGCAATCCTTTTGCTATTAATCCTGCGGGATGAGCAATATCTCCCATCAAAATAGCGCCTGTTTTATCTGCAATTTCACGCATACGTTTCCAATCCCAATCACGACTGTATGCAGATGCGCCTCCTATAATCAATTTTGGTCGTTTTTCTATAGCAACAGCTTCCATTTTATCGTAATTGATCATCCCTGTTTCTTCCTCTACAGAATAATCGACAACATTATATAATAATCCTGATGAATTTACGGGAGAACCATGAGATAAATGTCCCCCATGATTTAAATTAAGTCCCATAAACGTATCACCCGGTTTCAAACATGCCAATAATACTGCCATATTCGCTTGAGCGCCAGAATGAGGTTGTACATTTGCCCATGTTGCTCCAAATAATTCTTTGGCTCTGTCTATAGCGATTTGTTCTATTTTATCTACTACCTGACATCCTCCATAATATCGTTTATCCGGATAACCTTCCGCATATTTATTGGTCAAAACAGAACCCATAGCTTCCATCACTTGTGGACTTACAAAATTTTCGGAAGCGATTAATTCAATACCAAATGTCTGTCGTTCTTTCTCTTTTTCTATCAATTCAAAGATTTGATTGTCGTTTTTCATCATTTGATTTATTCGTAATTATATACTTAATAAAATTTCGGCAAAGGTAGCACTTTTTATTGTAATAATTGGCATCATGAAAAATAATAATAACTCTCTTGCATCGTTTCAGTAGAAAAATTTATGACATCAGTAGAAAGAAAACAAATCATAGCATTGATAAATAGAGAAGTTGTTCCAGCAATTGGCTGTACCGAACCTATTGCAGTATCGCTCGCCGCGGCAAAACTTAAAGAAGTACTCGGCGAAATACCTGAAAAAATAACAGTCTTGCTAAGCGCAAATGTTCTAAAAAACGCAATGGGAGTAGGTATTCCCGGAACAGGAATGATAGGACTTCCCATTGCTATCGCTCTTGGCGTTTTAGCAGGAAAAACAGAGTATCAATTAGAAGTACTTAAAGATATATCAGACAAAGATGTAGAAAAAGGGAAACAATATATTGCGGAAAAAAGAATTAACGTCGCCCTTAAACAAGGTATTTCAGAAAAACTGTACATCGAAGTGTTTGGAAATTACAACACTGAAACAGCCAAAGTTATCATTGCAGGAGAACATACCAATTTTACTTATATCGCAAAAGGACAACAAGTATTATTGAATAAAACCTACTCTTCTAACGAGAATAAACAGGAAGAAAAAGTAAATCTTTCTTTGACTAAAGTGTATGAATTTGCAACAACAAGTCCTTTGGAAGAAATTCGTTTTATTCTCAAGTCGGCAGAGTTGAACAAAGCTGCCGCAGAACAATCTTTCACAGAAGAATATGGTCATCAATTGGGAAAATTGTTGAGAGATAAAAAGAATAAAGAAATCATCGGAGATAATTTATATTCTTCTATATTATGCTACACCTCTGCTGCTTGCGATGCCCGCATGGCAGGCGCTAAAATACCTGTCATGACCAATTCAGGTAGCGGAAATCAAGGAATTTCTGCTACATTGCCCATCGTTATTTACGCCGAACAACAAAAGAAAACTGAAGAAGACTTGATCAGAGCTTTAATACTTAGCCATCTAACCGTCATCTATATCAAACAACACATGGGAAGACTATCTGCTCTTTGTGGATGTGTGGTTGCGGCTACAGGATCAAGTTGCGGTATTACTTATTTGATGGGAGGTAATTATAATAATATTGTATACGCTGTCAAAAATATGATAGCCAATATTACAGGAATGATTTGTGACGGCGCTAAACCAAGTTGTTCCCTAAAAGTAACAACAGGTGTGTCCACCGCTTTTTTATCCGCCATGATGGCTATGGAAAACAAATGCGTATCTTCTCTTGAAGGAATTATTGAAGATGATGTGAATAATTGTATTCGTAATTTAACCCTCATCGGTACTAAAGGTATGGAATTAACCGATCAATTAGTACTCAATATCATGACAAAAAAATAAATGTTATGTCCTGTTTTTCTCCCCAGACCTCTGGAGAGTAAAAAAAATTTTTTGGATCGTCTCCGCGGAGTTCAGGAGAGCAAAAAAAATTTTCAAGATTATCTCCGCGGAGTTCTGGAGAGCAAAAAAATTTTTCAAGATTATCTCCGCGGAGTTCTGGAGAGCAAAGAAATTCTTCAAGATTATCTCCGCGGAGTTCTGGAGAGCAAAGAAATTTTTCAAGATTATCTCCGCGGAGGTCTGGAGAGCAAAGAAATTTTTCAAGATTATCTCCGCGGAGGTCTGGAGAGCAAAAAAAAATTTTTGGATTGTCTCCGCGGAGTTCTGGAGAGCAAAAAAAAATTTCAAGATTGTCTCCGCGGAGTTCTGGAGAGCAAAGAGAATTTTCAAAATTCTTTGTTCCTATTCAGACGAGGTTCTACCTCGTCCGAATGGGAGCTGTGTGAAAAGTATCCCCGCAACAATAGACGTCGTCATTGCGAGACCCCACCCTCCAACGAAGTGTCGAAAAAAAAGAGCAATGACGTTTGTGAAAAAAGTCGGCAAAAAATATGGGTTATGAGACGAAGAAAACTATTTGATTATACATTTGTTATATTTTACGTCATTGTAAGGATTATTGATTCTGAAAAGTTTTATCGGATAATAGTGATTGATTATTCTGTTTTGTAACTATTCCTCAGGAACAATAAATATTAAAATAAGATAA
>JAIROC010000396.1 GCA_031257735.1 Bacteroidales bacterium
AATAGTGATTCGGCAAGAAACGATGCAATAAAAAATGCTTCAAATATTAATGAATATGAGGCTTCTATAATTCATAAAGTATTAACATCTAAAATCGAATCTGCTACGGATATTGAAAAATCTATTTTCCTGTCATTTATAGAATGGAGTGCAACTAAAACGGAATTGCATATTGAAACTGTTGCAATTTTAGAGCGTATTTCGGCAAGTAAAATCAAGGCATCTTTTATTCCTAAAATAACAGAATTTGCTCAAAAATTGAATGATAAAGCGAAGATTGTTGAGTTGTATTCAAAATGGCAATCGGAAAATCCCAAATTGAAAAGCGCTATTGAAAATGAGATGAATGATTTAAAACAAACATAATATGGGAACTTCAAGTATGTATGGTGGCCCCAATCGCTCTCCTTTATTACCCTCTGATTTTAACGATGAGGGAGGCAACTCGGTTCCTCCTGATCAACCGGAAAAACCAGAGCAAAATCCGGAGACTGACAAACCGGATGAGGAGAATAAGCCTTCACAAGAAAATTCTTCCCAAAAACCAAAAGAAGATACTTCTCCTTCGCAAGAATCATCTTCCGGTCAACCTCAACATAATACTTGGCAACAGGCAAAAAGTTCTATGTCAAGATATGCTTCTGGGAAATCAGGCGGAAATGGTAAAACAAGAGCAGTTTCCGATTACGTCAAAGGACATGGTGGAGCCGGCAATGCTGCAAGGTCTGCCAAATCTGCTATAAGAACAACTATTAAGATTGGGGATTTCTTTGGAGGTATATCCAAAAAAGGAATCACACAAGTATTGGATGAATATAAGATTCCGTTTGAAGGAAGAAAACCTAAAGAAATTTTAAATGATATTGTAAATGTCCTTGCACCGGTTCCGGACTTAAATGACAATGCCGTAGCTCGAAAAGCGTTAATAAATACTATGTCCGTTATCTATGAACAATTTGAAGATGAAAAGAAAGACATATCATTATTGGATTCTCTTGATTCTAATATTTCGGGACTGCTTATTACAAAATATATAGAAACATACATATATGAGAGGCTGATAAACGAAGCCGGCAGTAGAATTGAGAAAAAATCCGAAAATAGTTCGGCTGCTGCAAAAATTGAGAAATATATACGTGAATATATCGAGATTAAAGTATCAACTACGCTGAAAGATAAACCTCTTTCAATGATAAATTCACAAACAACCAATGTTCATGTTTTGGTGGAAGGATTATATAAACAATGCTATAAAGTTTTGGAGGATCAATTATGAAAGAGATTATATGTAGAATACACGAAGAGGATGTATTTGTAAAAGCAAACACTGATTTTACTGTTGATTTGTTTTCAAAAGATCAGTATCGCTACACATTTTGGGACAAGCATAAAAGACAGTTATATCAGAGCGGAGAATTCACAAATGAAGCTATTGATTTGTTATATATCTCTTTAATGGTATATTATGCGGATAGAAAAATATCTCGAAAAATAGAAGATGATGCATGGACTCGACAAATAAAATTATATATACCAGTCCTTGAAATAGAGAAATGGAATGAAAATAAAGAACTTCTTGAGAAAATGCTTTCATTCTTAAGTGGTGATATTTGGAGTTTTGAATTTAGAAAAAGAGAACTCAATCAAAAAGAAAAGAGAGTTTTTAGGGGAATAAAACGCCAAAAGAAGAAACATCAACCCAAAGCAATCTGTATGTTATCAGGTGGGTTGGATTCATTCATTGGAGCGATAGATTTGCTAAATGATGAAAAAGATGTTTGGTTTGTTGGACATTATGGTGGAGGAAAAGGTGTTATACAGTATCAAAAAACGCTAATTGACAAGATGATAACCCAATATCATTTATCAGCAGAACAATTTTTCAATTTTTTCGCATCCCCTATTAACGGAATTGAAGATACAACAAGGACACGTTCTTTTATGTTTTTTGCACATGCTATAATATTAGGTTCAGCTATTAATAATGATATTTCTTTGTATATTCCTGAAAATGGAATAATCTCATTAAATATTCCTCTTACAAACACAAGACTGGGAGGTAGTAGCACAAGAACGACACATCCGTTTTATATGAAACTCTTGCAGCAGTTGCTCATTAATTTAGATATAAAAGTCAAGTTGTATAATCCTTATCAATTCAAAACAAAAGGAGAAATGATAAAAGAATGTAAAGACCAACAATTTCTCAAAACTCATATTTCAGAAACGATGTCTTGTTCGCATCCCGATGTTGGCAGATACAGGAAAGACAGTTCTCCTTCCCATTGTGGAACTTGCTTACCTTGCGTTATTCGCAGAGCTGCAATAGAATTTGCATATGGGGTTGATTTATCTATTTATAGAGATAAAGATTTTCAAGAAAAAAGTGCATCGCAAAATCTCCGTTCTTTTAAATTAGGCATAAAAGATTACGAAAACAATGCGATTGATACAGCATTGACAATACAAATATCCGGTCCCATAAATGATAATATTGACAATTATTGTGCTGTTTACAAAAAGGGGATGGTCGAATTAAAATCTTTATTGGATCAATATAATGGTTAATCTACATGATACACATTTTCATTTAGATCTTCAAAAATCAAAAAACGAAGCTATTGGAGAAATTGAACGCAATAAGATATATACGATTGCGGTTACAAATCTTCCTCCCTTATATGAGAAATTAAAAAAAGAGATTGACAGTAAATATGTAAGGGTTGCATTAGGTTTTCATCCGGAACTTGTCGGGCAATATCAGAAATACATTCCCGATATGTGGCGATTACTCCCTGACGCAAAGTATATTGGTGAAGTTGGAATTGATTTGAAAACAGGGAAAGAGTATAAAGATCAGCAAATATCTTTTTTTGAGGAATTAATTAATCGATGCCATTCCCTGAGAAACAAAATTCTTTCAGTCCATTCAAGAATGGCAGCTTCAGAAGTTGTTTCAATTATTGGAAGTAAATTTAATGGAAAAGTTATTTTACATTGGTATTCTGGGACAAAACGAGTTCAAATGCAAGCAATTGAAAATGGTTATTATTTCTCGGTCAATTATACAATGCTAAATTCTGAATCCGGGCGGAAAATCATTAGCAATATTCCTAATGATAGAATACT
>JAIROC010000404.1 GCA_031257735.1 Bacteroidales bacterium
TTTCATAATGTCATTTTGTCCATCATGAAATAGAATTAAAGAATGTCGCTTTTACAATGGCTGAAAGCCATAAATCATTAGCACAGTGGCAACGCCCTGTGAAATGAATGATACCCCCTTTCTCTCAAGCCCTGAAAGGGCGTAATCAAATTTTTCCCCCAAAAATATCATTTCATCATATAATTGATTACGCCCTTTCAGGGATTAGTTTTCAGGGCGTTACGTCACACAGGGCGTTGCCCTGTGCTATTGATTTCGGGCTTTCAGCCCTTTGCTGTTCACATAAAATTACGACGAAAGGAGTATATTTAGATAGATGAATATGTGTAAAATGAATAATCTCGTCATTGCGAGCACAGCGAAGCAATCCCTACCCCTGTTCGGACGAGGTTCTACCTCGTTCGTTCTATCCGAGCAGGCTATGCCTGCATTTATTTTTTATTCTTTTTACTGCGCAGGTAGAACCTGCGAGGATAATCTGGACGAGGTAGAACTTCGTCCGGACAAGGGGTACGTGTCCAAACGTGCGGAAACGTTCTTACAGATAAAAAATACGTTTCCAAACGTGCGGAAACGTTCCCACAGATAAAAAGTACGTTTCCCCGAGCTTGGAAACGTTCCTGACGACGAAAAGTGCATTTCCGCACGTTCGGAAACCTTCATTTTCAATTTTCAATTTTCAATTTTCAATTGTTGAAGCTGGACGAACAAAAAGAAAGACGTCCAAATTTTCTTCAGACGTCTTTTTTGCGTAAGGTAAAGCAGATGTTAGTAGGATGTATTTTGCGGGTCAAAATTACACCAGCCACTTGTCCAATTATTAGCGCTACTTTCGGAAGGACTGAAAGCGCCTATGTAATTGACTTTGTCAAATCCCGAAGAAACTTTGGAATGTGTCCAACTCGCCCCTGAAGATAATGGACTGTCTGATGCTGGAATTGATCCCAGACTCGTAAGCGTTAACGGATTTCCTGAAAATTTTAATTCGGCAAGCGTTGCTGTATGATTTCCGCCTCCTTGACGATTGAAATAATTGGTAACAAATTCTGCATTGTCGTCGGGATTGATTACGGTAGTGTTTTTCCAATATTGGGCATTCTGAAAAGGTTTGATGCTTCCTGCTACATAACAATTGGTAATGTTCAATTTTTCATCTGTAGCCCATTGCTGTGTTGTTGATCCTTTGTCGTTTTCGATGATTATCCCAACAGGAAATGCCGCAATTACCGAATTGAAAATACTTAATTGCGTATTGCGACGCAAATGTAATCCCGCTTGAAAACGAGCATCTACCGTACTTCCATTCATCCCTGCTTCATTATTATAAGCTGCAGGATTAGAAACAGGACCAAACAAACTGACATTGGCAAAAACAGCAGTAGTATAAGGATCTGTAGCCGAACCATTGGCATTGTTGTCCGATTCAAATCCATTTGATGCTGATTTATCGCCGATTTTAGGATTGCGTAAGCCAAGTGCATACTGTATTTTTCCGCAAAATCCATTATCGGTATCAAAATCATCATCCCAACCACAATATGCTACCAAATATTTAGCATTTGCAGTTCCTCCAAACCATTCGTAAGAATCATCGCCTGAATAGGAAACCTGTATGTGGTCAATTTTCGTTCCTGCTCCTACCGAACCAAAGGTAATTCCATTGATTTCATTATCGGTCGAATATTCTATTCCTGCAAATTCAACACGTACATAACTCAATATCCCTGAATTATCATTGGGATCTGTACCTCCGTGTTTGGAACGGACACCTCCTTCAATGGTTTGTTCTCCCATGTTGTTTGGCGCTTTCCCTAACAAAATAATGCCGCCCCAATCTCCGGGCTTACGACTTCCCGCTGCCTGTGCTGACGTGAAAACAATAGGACGATCTTTTGTTCCCTGAGCATTAATTTTCCCCCCGCGTTCAATAATCAAAGTTCCCTGTGTGGATTTGTCTCCCTTGATAATTACCCCCGGTTCAATAGTTAACGTTACCCCGTTGGGAACATAAACAAAGCCACGTAAATTATACGTGTTTGGATAACTCAAAGTCATGTCTGACTTGATTTCGTAGTTTTCTTTAGACCCATCGCCTAAATCAAAAGTTTGTCCTTGAGGATCCTTTGGGTCTGGATCTTCATCTTTGGGTTTACAACCTGCACTTAATAATACTGTGCATAACAAGAGCGCGTAGCTCATTAATCTGAAATGTTTCATTTTCTAACTGATTTTTTAATTATATTAACTGATTTATTTAATTATATTTTTTACTTTATTTTTAGCAGTACACCCAAAGAGATAGATTGTCCGGGGTTATACTTTCGTGTTATTTGTTCTCTATCGTGAATGACGCCATCTTTTTCAAACTTCGGGAATTGTTTATATACAATATCTTCGGAGAGAATGTCTTTGATGGAGCAACGAATTTCGATATACTTGCCTATTGTTTTTCCGATGGTGAAATCAAGCGTATTTCTTGGCATTTCGTAGGCGTCAGGGATTAAGGTGTTGATGTCAGGATTGATACTGTTTGATTTTCCCAGACCTACAATTCGTTTTCCTATTCGATTGTAAAGCAGAGAAGCAGTAAGTCCATATTTTTCGGACTGATAAAACAATCCTGCATTAATCACGTATGGGGATTGTCCCTGCATGGGTCTGTCTGGTTCCGAAATGATTTCTTCCTGACTGAAACGTACTTTACTCATAATCCATGCAGCATTTAAAACAAGAGAAAATCCTTTCATTTTGATAAAATCCAATGTCTTGCGAACATCCAATTCGATACCCCAATTGTCTGCCCTGTCTGCGTTTTCGTAATTGTAGCGAAGTGAACCGCCCATGTCAATAAATGTCCATTCAATCGGATTGGTAAAATGTTTATAAAAAACACCCAAACTGACAGTTTCCCCAAAAGCAGGATAAAATTCGTAGCGTAAATCTACATTATCTATTTTGGCTGTTTTCAGGTTTTCATTCCCGCCAATTTCATTGAATAAATCAAAATCAAAATAGATGGCAGGCGATAATTCCCGAAGTTCAGGACGATTAAGTGAGCGTCCATAAGCCGCCCTTAATTGATGCTTCTCCGAAAATTTATATGTCAGATTGACGGACGGAAGTATGTTTAAATTATTGATTTCTTTGGTAGTCATTAATATTAAGTTGGGGGCGTCGGAACGATCACGCTTTAATTGTGTATAATGGTTTTCAAGTCTGGCGCCTGCATAAATCGTAAATCTGCCAACAGGAATATCCATCGCAACATAACCCGCTCCATGCAAAACAAACGCATCATAATTATTTGTTTTACGTGTAATTTCGTCAATATAAACCTTGTCTGCGCCCAAATAGTCACTGTTCATCATTTCCTGAAAAGGAAGTATCAGATAAGATTGTCGATCATCGTAACTCAAATGGTCATAACGATAGATAAATTCCCTTACATGATAACTTCTATTGTGATATTCACCATAAATACCTGCTTTGAGTGTAGGTTTTATCTTCTTTTGGGCAAACTTATGCGAATAATTCACAGCAACAGAACCCGTGTGATCGTCTAAATGCTGAAAATAACGATTGATACTTTCATTGGTAGTCAAGTCGGGTATATCTCCCATGTTTCCAACGCCTGCGTGATTGGTAATAATACGTCGATCGGGTTCAGTTTTGTTGGCGTATGAATAACCTGCATCCCAAGTCAGTGTTTGATGGGGAGTAAATTCATAGCTACTTGAAAGTTGTCCGTTGTATGTTAGACGGGATGAATAAAGTATTTCCGTCTGTTCTCGATAATACAGACTGCTCATGTCTTTGTAGCCTGTACGTTCTGTCAATCGGTTACGTCCCATTATATTTAATAAATTCTTAAACTCAATTCGATGCGAAGGACTTAAAACAAAAGACCAATTGTGCAAAACACCTACCCGAACTTCATTCGAATATTGATTATCATAATAGTTGTCAAGAACGACAGGCTGGTCAGCCACAACCGAATAAATACCGTATCGTGCATTTTTCATTCCTTCTATTCCTTTCAATGTATTACTGTAGGTAAGCGTGGTGATATTTCCAATTGTCTTACGGTTAGACAATCCTTTGCGGCGAGCAATCATCATGGAAAAACGTTGATCGGGGAAAGGCGTGCGTTTTTCAATTTGCCAATTCTTATTAAATCCTTCCTGTGTCAGATGGGTAATGTTGTCAGTATTGGAAACAGCATCAATATGAGCAGGAAAATCTCTTGATAAGGCACGTTTTCCCCCGTCAAATCCCAAAAAATCGGTTGAACTACCCTTATTGGTCAGAAACTTATTTCTATGCGTTTGAATATTGATGCCTGTGGTGTAATTAAATTCCATACTGTTTTCGTCGGGGACGCTTTTGGTTGTGATTTTCAAAAAACCGCCAGAGAAATCGGCAGGAATTTCAGGAGACGGCGATTTATATACCAACAAATTATCTATTTGACTGCTCGGAATAAGATCAAGGGGAAAAGCGCGACTGTCTGTTTCCGTACTCGGAACTGCCAAACCATTAATCCAGGCATTATTGTAACGTTGGGCAAGTCCACGCACGATAATAAAGCGATCATCAATCAGCGTTACGCCCGGCACGCGCCTGACTACTTCAGATGCCGCTCTGTCGGGACTTTTAGAAATTTGTGCTGCAGATATTCCGCTTGTTACCTGTGGAAGTGATTTAACGGTTGCCAACATTGCCGTCTCGGTATTGCTTTCCATGCGGGCTTTGACAACTACTTCCGACAAATCAATATCATTGCTTTCCATCGAAACGTCAAAACGTGTTGAATGTTCCTTGGTTTTACAGACAATTTCTATTGTTTTGTATGAGATAAAGCGAAAAATTAAAGTACACGTATCACTGAAAGAACCTTGTAGACTGTAATATCCATCAATATCCGTAACAGCTCCGATAGTAGTTCCTTTGATCATAACTGTCGCCCCGAAAATGGGTTCTAACGTCTTTTGATCGTGAACAAAACCGTTTATTTCCTTATTGGTCTGATTTGACCCAAAGGTTCTCTCCGTAAAAAACAAAGAGAACAATATATAAAGTGTCATCAATAATTTATTCTGCATCTTCCTTTTAATAATTTCGATGCTGCAAAAGTAGACGCATGATATTACGTTTTTCTTACGAAAATAAAATCTTTTCTTTACAAATGACGATGGGTTATGAGTTATGGGTTATTTTGTTTGCGTTAGCCTAATTCATAATTAGTGTCTGTCTTTAAAGTCGACATAACGCCGTCATTGCGAGCGCAGCGACGTGCTGATTGTTGCGGAGAGCGCTTTTGAAACAACCCTATCTGTATTATAAAGACAGACACTAAATAACCTCGTTTGCTTTATCCGAGCAGGCTATGCCTGCATTTATTTTTAATACGTTTTCCATTTCAATCTCGTCCGAACAGGGAAAAAAATACGTCGCATACAATATCTATATTTTCATTCCGTTTAGTATACGTGTGTGAACGTGCAATTTATTACGTTTGTAATAAAAATTGCAAGAAGAGGTTGTCTCCCGACAACCTCTTTCCTTTTAAGCTGAATTATGACCCGAAGCGAAGCGGAGAGCAGCGTAGCTAATTATGACCCGCAATGACGATCTCTGTTGTTACGAAAATACTTTTCACACAGCCTCTTTCGTGCCTTCATGCTTTCATTTCTTTCGCGTGTCAGCACATTTCATTTTCAATTTTGAGTCCTCTCCGAGAAGGTCAATTTTTCAGATAGCATATATTTTCTATTTTTGAGAAGGAGAGACAAAAATGAGCAAAAAAGAGATTGCAGAGCATATTTTTTGCATGGATGA
>JAIROC010000512.1 GCA_031257735.1 Bacteroidales bacterium
AATAAAGATACTGTCCAAACCTATTCCCGAAGTAACATAAATGGGATTGCTGGTAGTAGTTGTTGTTGTCGGATTTGCCAATAAACGACAATCACGAATCAACACATTGGTACAGGCGCCTGAAAATTGAATGGCATTTGTGCCATTGCTTTCATCTACTGTAATATCCTTAATAATAATGTTATTGATCATGGACAAGGTAATTTTTTTTATCCTTACATCCGTATTAATACCTGTTGTCGAAGTAATGGTAAGACTGTATCCTCCAAAAATCTTATCCAAATCAGTCAGGTTCAAACCTTCCATATAGGAGCCTGTTTGTATTTTCAAGGTAACATCTCCGTTTACACCACAAAGTTTCAATTGGTTAGTAAATTCTTTTAAGGAAGTAAAATCAGCATTATTTGCTCCCAATTGATACACTCCATTCAGAGGAATAGTACATATATAACCGGTTATAGCAGCGGTATCATCATCCTTATAGTCGTCTATTAATGGACTTAAATTGTCTATCCATGCTTTAATATGATAATATCCGCCAGAAGTATAGGTAACAGTACCTAATAAAATATCTATTCTATTTTCTGAGAGTAAAGAACCTGTCCATACAACATTCGGTTGAGTCACTCCATTCCATTCCCATTTCAGTGTAGCTTGGGTTAGCGTGGTTGCTCCGGTATTAACTAATGTTACTTTTATGGTGTCTGTTTCTCCCAATATGAGACCTTCTTTATTACCTGCAATATTTATCAAAGTTGCATTTACCGTATAAGGAGGTATGCCATGATAAGCTCCCATGGTGGTTGTGATCCCTGTTCGTATACGTCCCTCTGCATCAAGCGTTACCGAGGAAAGTTTCGGACATTCATATCCGTTGTAATCCCTCAATTGTAAATACAAACTGCTGTCTATATAATCAGGATAAACACTTATAGAATGTTGATCCGTTGTTATTGTCTGTTGCCAATCGGATAAAGTAATTATAGTTCCTCCTGCATATCCCACACATTTAGGAGCCCACATATTGTTATAATCAAAATCATAAAGCGCCAAATTAGCAGTTGAAGACAGATAAATAGGATGTGCATTGTTATCATCAGAAGTTAGGACTATATTATTATTTTTTATAATAAAATTGTTTGTAGCTACATCTGTAATATATATTCCTTTTGCGGCTCCGGAACCTTTGATGAAAATAGAATTATTGATGACTTCTGCTTGACCATATCCAAGATACATTCCATAATAGGAACTGCTCATAGAAAGGATTAATTCATTGTTAGCAATTAATGCAATATTTGGAGGAGTCGTGTATTGTTGTCCATAAAAATAAATACCATAAGGATATGTTATGGAAGTACTACGTTGTCTAATCTTGTTTCCAATGATACGGTCTGCATGCGTATAATATACATACATAGCATAATAATACTGGTCTTGAACCGTATTGCTGTCAATGATAATATTTGTATTCATCGTTGCAGCAGAAGATCCATAAAAGTAAATGCCATAATATCCTCCACTAATAAAATTATGGATAATAAAAACACTATCCAAGCCTCCTCCTGTAGAATAGATGGGATTAGATGTATTTCCTGTTACAGTACTGTCCGCCAACAATCGGCAATCACGAATGAGTATATTGCGACAGACGCCCGTAAGTTGAATAGCGTAAGTTGCGAATCTTGCATCTACTGTAATATCTTTGATGATAATATTATTACTTTTAGAAAACATAATTCCGGTACCGGAAGTCGGTTTTATAATAACATCATTGGCATTATGGGTAGTGGAAGTTATTGTAAGTTTATTTCCTCCCAATACTTGTCCCATATCATTCAGGCTAACCCCTTTATCATAGATGCCGGGTTCCAACTCAAAGGTTATATCACCTCCTAAAGGCGCACACAAACTTAATACACTAATGGCGTCCTGTATGTTGTTAAAATCTCCTGTTGGACCCACTATATAGGTTCCCGACATATTGGGCGTACAGCCATAGATAATAACAGACAGTGTATCATCAAAAGAAGTACTGTCTAATACGCCATTAGGCATACTTACCCATACTAAAACCGTATCATATTTTTCAATCCTTGGAATAAAATTTCCAATAGTAACCTGTTCCTGAAAATCCCATAATAAACTTCCTGTCCATGAATAAGTATTCACCTGTCCTCCATTGACAGACCAATTAATCGTAGCAGATGTTAATAAAGAATCTCCTTTGTTTTGCAAGGTTACTGTAACCGGCGTCGATACATTTCCTGTGGTTTGTCCCCGAAGTGGAGAATTAATAGCAATTAAACCGGCAGAATAATCCGGAAAATTAGTCTGCATCCTATATAATTTTACGTTGGAACGGTTTGTTATAAGAGTACCTGTACTACCACTTGGAAAAGAAGCATCTGAAACACAGTAAACCGCCATGTTTGTACTTCCTGTACTATGTGTATTAAAATAATATGCATTATACTTTCCATGTCTGTGCTCCCAATAAACTAACAAATTTTTTCCAGGGGGAAGAAGGAATGGTTGTTCTAATGTAATTTCGCTCCATCCTTCTGATAAATTTATAGACCCCGTCCAGACTTGTGTAGCTCCCGCCACAATAGGATCTATATACGTATTAGAACTTATATTTACATCGTCTACTGCCTGAAGATAACAGGTTTGATTATCACGAACCGTAGGTTCAGATATATAATCCCATGCTATTTTTGAAATAAATCCACCCATAGATAGGCTATCTATTTCCGAAGCCAAATATAATTGTCGATTCCAACTGTTGTTCCAATAGATACCAAAAGGAATATAATAACTCTCCGTTGTCCCTGTTCCTATGATTACATCTCCACTTCTTTCTACTTGGGGAGGTTTTTGTATAATATAACCGGTCATGATTGTTGTGTAATTGTCCAAACTATCTTTTCCTGTAATAGAATACATGACAGATGTTCCATCTTGAAATTGAGGTAAAACGCCACTCCATACAGAATCGCCACGTATGTGATCCATCAAGACAGAATCCGTTGTGGATATGCCGTTATAAGTAGAAGTATATCGCAACCAAGGAATAAGAATCCGTGAATTTGTTGCTGTTTTCACTTTGGCGTCAATTGTATAAGGTCCTACACTGTATACCGTATCTTTGGGATTTTTACCCATCCATTCCACTTTGGGAGGTAATAATTGATAATTGGCAGCTGTTATTTCTATATTATCAATCAGCCATCCGTATGATATTTGTGTTGCGGGTGTAGCTCCATGTTTGAGTACAAACCTGAATTGAGCTTCTGTACGACCAACCTCATACCACAAGTCAAAAATCTCTTCTTTCCACCATGAAGTATTAGGAAGCGCCAAACTGTCATTCCCTTTCCATTCACTATAACTGTCTGCATTAAAACCATGGAGCCTGTATTGATCTATATTTGCTTTTCCCAAATAGGTTTCATAGCTTAACTCTTCCCATGCGCCCATGCCGCCTCCCATACTTCTCCGATATTCCACACGGACAATATCACTTGGTGAAACCTTGCAAATATGACTGAACCGCAATTGTACATCTGTGTAATTTCTAAAATCATACACAGGAGAGACTAATTCTATTTCATCTCCTATTTTGTTAGGAACGATCCCGCGCATACTGTTAGGCGAACTAAGATAGTAATTAGTTTCTTTTTTCCATGCTGTAGCAGGGGAGGTTGTCCATGTAACATTACCGTCGAATTTCTCGGTAATAACCATGCGTGTTTGTGCGGATATTGTGAATATCCAACAGGAAATAATTCCTATAACTAATAGTATACTTACTTTTTTCATTTTACTTTTTGTTTTGTTTTGTTTTGTTTTAATTTATGCCTACTCTTTGGTTGCGGATTTTCGGCTTAACTCCGCTTTAGCTTTGTAATTATGAATTATGAATTGAATGTCTGAACTATGATTTCTTTGATTGTTTGCTGTTGTAGAGACGGTGCGCGCACCGTCTCCTTTTGCAATGACATAATCAAAAACATCATTTATTCCCCGTAAGCTAAAGCATACGGTTAATAAAGTGTCGTCCCTGCGGGACTTTTCTGCTTTCATCTTTGCTCTTCTTTCACTCATTTTTAATTCATAATTCATAATTCATAATTAACTTGTCTTCGTTCGGACGAGGTTCTACCTCTGCTATAGAGGCGGTGCGTGCACTATCTCTATATTGCTCTTTTGTTATTCTTTTCATCGTATTGCATTTTAGTTTATAAAATCTTGTCAATCTTATTAATCTTATTAAAATCATGGTTCAGACAATTTTCCGTCTCCTCTAACGTAATCAAAAACATCTTTTATTCTTTTTTTTGCTGACGATGAGACGGTGCGCGCACCGTCTCTACATTCCCCTGTGCGCCTGCTAATGACATCGTATAGGGTCGCAATGACGGCGTTGTTTGATTGCCTTTGTCCTTTCATGCATTTGTCCTTTCGTCTTTTTATACTTTCTTCCCTCATTATTAATTGTTAATTATTCCTTCTCTTTTTCCTCTTTTTCTTCTTTTTTTGCTTCTAATCGACCGAGGTGTTGAGCGAGCAAGTCATTGTAATGTTTAATGAGTACGTTTAATTCGTTCACAAAAGGATCATATATTGGTTCTTCCCCATTCTCCTCTGCCATGATGATATTAGCGCTGATAACCAATATAATTTGTTTATATAATATATCAGTTTCACGACGCACTTCTTTGGTACGCAAAGGTGTTTTTTCTGCTAATTGTCCGCTATAACGTCTTGTAAGTTCGTCGAAAGCATTATTTCTCTCTCGTAATTCTTTTATCCATGGAACTAAATCTGTTATTTCTAAATCAGACATATATTTATTTTCCCATTCCTGTAACAGATTGTTAATTGAGATCGTTTCTGCATCATAAGGTAAATTGATGATAGTAGTTGGGCGGTCGAAGGTATCGAAAACAATTTTAAGTCTGTAAGCGGCTTCACGCACTTTTGAATCAAAATGATGAAGCAAGGATTCTAATAATTTCTTAATTCCCGCGACAATATCATCTCTTGCGCGGTCGCTTTCCGCTTTGAGATTAGAGATATCGCTTTTGCGAATAATTTTAAAACAGGCTTCTTCCTGTTCAACACTTATACAAATTTTGTTGAACAGTGTCGCTATTTTTAACATATTAGCGTCAGATTGTCTGATTAAAATCAATAATGCGATAAAAAACTGTAAATGCATTGCATCTGTGTACTGATAATTCTTTGCTTTTCCTATTTTTGACATGATATTTTTATTTTAAATTTATATTTGTTTTGATTATAATTTTGTACATACGTAATGATAATATTCTCTTTGTCTGTCGACATAAAGACTGGATGGAAAATATTTTCCTTGATATTTGAAAAAAATGACTGACGAGAAAAAAACTTTCTGGGCTGTCCTGAAATAAAAAGGGACGAGAAAAAAACTTTCTGGGCTGTTCTGAAATAAAAAGGGACAAGAAAAAAATTTTCTGGGCTGTTCTGAAATAAAAAGGGACAAGAAAAAAATTTTCTGGGCTGTCCTGAAATAAAAAGGGACAAGAAAAAAATTTTCTGGGCTGTCCTGAAATAAAAAGAGACAGGAAAGTAATTTTCTGGGCTGTCCTGAAATAAAAAGGGGCAAGAAAAAAACTTTCTGGGCTGTCCTGAGATAAAAAGAGACAGGAAAGTGATTTTTTGGACTGCCCTGAGATGGAAAAATGATAAGAGAATGATTTCCTTAACTTCCCTAATAAAGAA
>JAIROC010000518.1 GCA_031257735.1 Bacteroidales bacterium
CCGTTCCGTACAACTCTTTTAGTTGTGAAACTTCGTCTATTTCTAACGCTTTTGCGTTGGTAATTTTTTGAATACGCTCAAAAATTATATTTTCTGTTTCTTTATCGTTCAACCGCATAACTTCTTTTGCAGGAACAAATGAGAGTAATTCAATTTCTCGTGTCCTTTGGTCTATTATACCTAATGTTTCGAGAATATTAAATAAAAATGGTATTCTGTGGCGAGTGCCTTCTTTTGAGGCGGGATCAATTCCTTGTCGGTCTAAGTATTGTTTTACAAATGGGGCTTCAAAAAAGTCATCGTATATATCTGATTTTAGAATAACCGTTTTGCGCTGAATAGAATACAGGTATTTGAGCAATAAATTTACTGCATCCATTTCTAACAAAATATCTCTCACAACAATTTGAGTATTTTGATTTTGTTTTAGATAATTTCTAATGATTTGATTTATTGTGGATTCGCAATTCATTTCCCAAGAAATTTCTGCTTTTCCACCCGTTTTGAAACTAAAATCAATAGTCGGCAACAAATCTTTCAAAGCATTATAAACTTGTTCTCCTTTGTTTGTGAAAATCAACGAGAAAGAATCATCAGTTGTTTTTCTATAATCAACCAACAATCCCATTTCCATCATTGCTTGTAATTTGAATTTTGTTTGTCGTTGAAATTTACCGAGAACATCATCATAACCACCTGTGAATTTTACATATTGGTCATCAATTCTACTACCTTTAATTGAATTTGTACCGATAATATAAAGAATATACAGAATATGCCCCAAGTGCGTACCTTGTGGAAAATGATAACTTGCTTCCGTTTGTTCGCCGATAGATTTTAAGAATGCAACCCACGAATTGAACACAGAAAGATAGCGACTAACCTTAAATTCGCCCTCACGGTTAATATCGTCCTGTGAAGGTTTGCGGTTAAGCTGTTCGCTTAACGTGTAGTAAGCATCAATCAAATCTTCTTTGGTAATTTCTCTTTCGGCGGTATCCTGGCGGTCGAGAATTTCTTCTACTTCGGCATCAAAAATCACTTCGCAATTCGGTGTATACTGATATTCTATCTTTTCAATCCGTCCGTTTTGCGGATTGACTTTTTCGGCAACGCCTTTGGAAAGATATTTGCGTAAGTTATTTGCTTTTTTGTAGTTGCCGATAAAGTCAATAACAATCACTTTGTTTTTCCCGCCGCAAAGGCGCAATCCCCGTCCCAACTGTTGGAAAAATACAGTTTTTGATTCAGTCGGTCGCAAGAATAACACTACCTGTAAATCGGGGAAATCTATGCCTTCGTTGAACAAATCTACTGTAAAAGCAACGGTATATTTGCTATCACGAAAATCTTTTATTATTTGCTCGCGATTATCTGTTTCGGCAGTAATGGCAACAGAGGGTACGCCCTTTTCGTTGAAAAATTGCGCCATTGCATTAGCGTGTTTGATTGAGCAACAAAAACCTAATGCTTTGTTTCCGTTACCTTTTGATAGATATTCCTCAAAGATTTTTGCGTTTCTATCATTGATTATTAAAGTGCGGTCTAAGTCGGCAATGTTGTACTTCTTTCCATTGTGGCGAATATTGCTGTAATCAATGTTGTCCATTAAACCGTAGTAGGTATAAGGGACAAGAAAGCCGTTTTCAATGGCTTCATTCAAAGAATATTCATAGATTTTTTGATAATCAAAGAGTTCAAAAATATCTTTCCTGTCCATTCTGTCGGGTGTTGCAGTTAAACCCAACATAAAAAAGTTTGGACTGAAATACTGTAAAACAGACTGATAGCTTGGAGCCTGTCCATGGTGGATTTCATCGACAATGATATAGTCGAATTCGTTTTGTTTGAATGATTGTAAGATTTCAGGATTTCGCAAAGTGTCTTTTGAGGCAAACAAAATTTTACTGTTTTCTACATTGTATTTTTCTTCGCCTGTCAGAAGTCCTAACTTTTCATTGGGATAGATTTTTTCAAATGCCTCTTTGGATTGGCTTAAAATGTCCAGTCTATGAACAATAAACAGCACTCTGCCTTTGACGTTTAATGTATCAAATGCAGATAAAAATGTTTTGCCTGTTCCTGTCGGTAGGATTACAACACCTTTTTTCCATCCTTTATTTCTGTAATAATCCAATGCATTTAAAACCTCTTTTTGTAAGTAGTTTGGCTCAATAACCATTTCGGAGATAAGTTCGGGAATCCACTTGTGAAGCAATGAAAATAAATCATTAGCTACTTTTTTGCGCCATTTAGGGGATTGCAGCTGTGAATATGAGAAACGCAACAAAAACCAGCCCGCATTTAAAATTTCGTTTTGACGATTTAGATTATCATCAAAATTTTCATCGGGTATAATGCCTTCGGCGTGATACGTTTCGCCGTTTACTTCCAGTGCAATTTTTCTGCCGTCATACAAAATCCCAAAGTCAATTCGTCTTGCCCGACCTTCGGAATCAATGAAAGGATACTGAGGTACAACGTATTTGATATTCCTTTCACCAAATAAGGGAAAAAGGAAATCACGCACAAAAAGTTCTTCGCTTTCCTGTGTGATACGGGTTTTATAGGTAGCCAAATACTCGTCTAAAGAAACGACATCTTTGGTTGACAACAAGTTGGCGTAGTCGGATAATTGTATTTTATTTTCTTCGCTCATATTCTGTTTACTCTAAAACAATTTTCTCGTTTATTATATATTCAATTTATTTCGTTGTTTTTGCAAATCCAAAAATTGTTCTTTGAGTTTATTGTATTTGGGATTTTTTTTAATCCAATAATTAGTTTGCTCATCTCTATTATGTTCATGTTGAATTTTAGGAGAAAATAAATACATATTATGTATTCTACATACAAATCCAATCAAAGAAACAAGAAAACCAAAAATATATGCAACATTGTTTTTAAAGTAATCTTTAAAATTTATTGCACTATTGAAGTAAGAATAAATTAGATGGGGCAATAATAATAACAATCCTAATATTGACATTCCTTCTATTATAATAATTATCCAATATTTAAACATTGATATTGATTTATCTTTATCTTTTTCCAACTCCGAAATTTGGGTTGAAATTTCATTTATTCTTTCTGTTAATTTATTTTTCTGCTTTTGTGAGTTCAACTCCCTTTCTAATTGTTTTATTCGCTCTTTATCTATACTACTTAATTTGTCTGTCGAATTTATCTGTAGGTCTTTTGATTTAATATTTTCTTCTAATTTCTCTTTTTCTTTTGTTAGTGCAATTAAATTTTGTTCTCTCCTTAGTTGTTCATCAGTGGATATTTTTATCAATGATTTAATTTTACTACTGTTTATTTCTTCTTTGTTTGTCGGATTTTCTTGTTCTGTTAGAGACATTGAATCAACTTCTTTGAGCGCATGCGTAGAACGATTTATCAACGCAGAATAGACCGCCCTATAATTTTCATCTGAATATTCTGCACTTGAATCTTTGTAATATTTTGAAACGATCCTCAATTTCCTTCTAATATCGGTATTATTCATAGCAAAACACCTTGACATAGCCTCTGTTAATGCATTCTTCTTAAGCAGAGTACAATTTGAGTTATGAATCCATAAATCTGTAATAATTTTTGCAGGGTGAATAACAACAGATTTAGTATTCAACGGACATTCCCGCTTGAAATATGAAATTAGTTCAGAGTTGAGAGATACAAAATATGAATTTATTTTTTCTATTGAGGCAATACGTTCTCTTTTCCTTTGAATAAAATCTCTCAAATAAACATCGTGTATATCTCTAATTGTGTGATTAAAATAGTGGGGACTGCGAAATTTTTCTAAATCATTGACACTTTTTTTACTTTTGTATTCAACTTCGATTTTATCTAATTCGGTATCTGAAGCAGGGAATATTATAATTCCCTTATCTGTAATTAATTGATGGAGCTTATTTTTTATATGAAGAATTTTAGTAGGGCTTAAATCTCGTCTATAATAGGCTCCTTCTATAGCAGAGTTTGGTCTTGGTCCCTGTTCTCTTTCCACTGAAGTTAAAATATTGCTTATTTCTCGAATAGTTAAAGCATGGACTTTGGGAATATTCCCCGAAGATTTTATAATATCCAATAACTCTTGTCCATAAGAAACATTATCTGTATTGTCTAAATCTAATATAGATAGAACTAATGCTGAATCTAAATAATATTCAACCTTTTCAACTGGTTTTATATTAATTTCAGCAGTATTTCTTTTTAGAAAACCGGCGATAATAGACCCCCAAAAAACATCATTTGCGATATTAAATAATTCTACATTTTCATTTTTTATCAATGTCAAAAAACGAGTTAGGTTTACATAATTCTCATTAATAATTGCATTATTGTCAATTTCTTCAAGATAATTAAAAATTTCTTCTGTATTGTCTGAATAAAAATCTGAAAACGACTTGTTAAAAGACAATTGCTCCACTTCTAAGAACCGTTGAAATATCTGTTCCAATTTATTAAATTTTGTGGCAATTTCTTGTGCTTTAATATCTATGGAAGTATTTAAGGAAATATCCCACGCTTTCTTTATTTTAAACTGCTTTCCATGCTCATAAACAGAAATAGATATTTCTTTATTCCCTTTTTCTATTGCTTTTATAGATTGTTTTAACACGGACAATGGAATTTTAACACCAAAATTGGTGTTGATTGCATCTTGCAATTCTGTTAAATCATAATATTTTTCCACATCGCTTTGAGTATAATATTGATTTGCAATCTCATACTTGATAATAGGAAAATATATATCATTGTACAAATTAGCACCTTTCGTATCGTATAGTGCCGAAATTAAAGCGTAATTACTTTTATTCATATCGTTATTTCTTAATATTTTCTTTCACAATCTCCATCGTCTTATCCATAACTTCCATATTATTTACAATGAAAACAGGCAATTACTGCAACCTGTTCGGCTTTGACACGCCGTTCGCCTTTCTCTATTTTGCAACAGGTAGCCGTATCAATTTCCAAATCTATGGCAAATTGTCGCTGTGGCATCCGACATTCCTCGCATAACTGTTCAATCCGCTCTGTAAATTTCATTTCTATCTTTTTACGTTTTGAAATTTTTGGCAAAGGTACACCTTTTTTCGGAACTAACAGTCGAAAGAAAAACAAGGGTTTTCAACAACAAAAAGGGACAATATCAAACTGACTTTGTTAGTCTGTGCTTTTATTTGGAAAAATCTATTAACTGTTTAACTCACAAATTATTGTAATCTTTGTCTGATACCGGTTCAAACCATTCGCTTTCGCCTGGCGTTATTGCCAGATGCACAAACCAGCTGTCGCGTGTTGCACCGTGCCAGTGCTTTATGTTGGCGGGGATATTAACCACATCGCCCTCTTTGAGTTTTTGTGCGGGTTTGCCCCATTCCTGATACCAGCCTTCGCCGCCCGTGACGAGTAAAATCTGTCCGACTTTATGCGAATGCCAGTGATTACGTGCTTCGGGTGCAAAGGTTACATTGGCGACAGGCGTGTTGAACGGATTATTTACCGAAAGCATTTTCAGCCATGCTTTGCCGGTAAACCAATCGGGATTAACAGGGTCGCCGTGCGGAAAGATGGTTGAATTTTCGAGAATTGTGTTCTTCGCTGTGTCGCTTTCACTGTAAACTTCCTTAACGATATTGAATGCACTCCATGCTTTAGGCCACCCTGAATAAAAGGCCTGATGCGTGATGATTTCGGCAATTTCCTGTTTGGACAAACCGTTGTCTTT